>JAAZZC010000255.1 GCA_014239335.1 Verrucomicrobiales bacterium | reverse complement strand
ATTTGTTCTGCAATTGTGCAGTCTGGAGTGCCTCGATGGATGAAGGAACAAAAAGTAGAGGGTGGTTGGTTAACTGCAGAGTACTCAATGCTGCCGTATTCGACTGGAGGAGGTCGCAAGCCGCGTGATATTATGCGGGGGAAGATAGATGGGCGAAGTTCGGAGATTCAGCGTCTCATTGGTAGGTCCTTGCGAGCCGTTGTGGATTTGAAATTGCTCCAGGCTAATACTGTATGGGTCGACTGTGATGTTTTACAGGCGGATGGTGGTACTAGGACAGCATCAATCACAGGAGCATCTGTTGCTTGTGCGATTGCTTTTAACCGTATGTTAGCCGATGGCCTATTAAAGCAGTCTCCCCTTAAGAAGCATGTTTCTGCGGTGAGTTGCGGGATTTACCGAGATATCCCGATACTTGATTTGTGTTACTTAGAGGATCGGGACGCAAGGGTTGATTTCAATATTGTTATGACACAGGAATTGGATTTTGTTGAGCTTCAAGGATCAGGGGAAGAGGCATCATTCAGCAATGATGAAATGGAATCGATGCTTTCATTGGGGAGGAAAGGGATCACTGAAATTGCGCAGGGGCAGGAAAGCGCAGTCAATGATGCAAAGGATCCTGTCGATCAGGATGCAGCACAAAAGTTAGCCGGACATTTTAATAACGGTTAATGTCATGGGCTTCTTCTGATTCGATGCATTCATTCAATAATTTGGACATGAATATAAGAATCTAATTGTGTCTGAAATTGATTTAGATTTAATTTCCAGTGTCGCTGTTACGGCAGGTTCCGTGATAATGGATATTTATGGGCGTGACTTTGAAGTGGATTTCAAATCCGATCAATCGCCTCTTACTGAAGCGGACAGTCAGGCCAATGCAGTCATAATGGATGCTCTTTCTACCCATTATCCTCAGATCCCGATTATTTCAGAGGAGAACAAGGAAGTCGCATATGCTGAACGTTCTGAATGGGAGCAGTTCTGGCTTGTCGATCCTTTGGATGGGACCAAGGAATTCATAAAGAAAAACGGTGAATTTACGGTTAATATTGCACTCATTAAGAAAGGATTTCCCGTTGCCGGTATCGTATATAGACCAGTAGAGAGAATCTCCTACTCTGCTGAATTAGGTTCCGGTGCATTCAAGACATTAATTGGGGGCGAAACTAAAAGAATTCGTAATGATAGGCATTACTTAGATGAAGAGAAGGTTTCAGTCGTTGCTAGCCGCTCTCATCTCACGCCAGAAGTGGCAGATTTTGTTGAAGGGTTAAAGGAATCGGGTAAGAAAGTGGATCTTATTTCTGTAGGGAGTTCGCTTAAGTTGTGTCTCGTCGCAGAAGGATCAGCAAACGTTTACCCACGTTTTGGACCGACAATGGAATGGGATACGGGTGCTGCTCATGCCGTGGTGTTGGAATCTGGAAGAAATGTGATAAATCATGAAACAGGTGAATCGTTAATTTATAATAAGCCATCATTGTTGAACCCATGGTTCATTGTCGAGTAAGCTTGAGAAAAAGTAATTGAAAAAGAAGATAATTTGCAGAAAACCTTTTTTGGAACGTATCTTTATTTAATATGAGAGTCATTGTTATAGGTGCTGGATTTGTGGGTAATTCCCTCTGTGATCTTATGGAAGTAGCTGGTCATAATGTGGTTAGTGTGACTAAGAATGAGACAGATAGTTCAACGGCATGTGACGTTTCTAGCCTCGAATCTTTGACTTTGTTACGAGAGGAAAAAGGGACAGCGGATATTGTCATTCATTGTGCCAGTTCGGGGGGAAGAGGAGCGGATCTTAGGATCCGCTATCAGAAAGTATATGTTGATGGTTGCCGTAATATAATAGAGACCTTTCCAGATTCCCGGTTTGTATTTGTTAGCAGCTCAAGCGTGTATGCTCAGAGAGATGGTTCAGTAGTTGATGAGGAATCAATTGCGGAACCTCTTTCCGTTACCAGCCAATTACTTCTTCAAGCTGAAAGCATTACCTCTGAGTTTGGAGGCTCTGTTGCTCGATTGGCTGGGATCTATGGTCCCGGAAGGTCCTATCTATTGAAGAGATATATTGAGAGGAATGCTCAGATTGATGGAAACGATTCTGAATCAGATGGTCGTTGGATCAATCAGATTCACAGAGATGATGCAGCTAGTGCATTAGCTCATATGGTTCAAAAATCTGAGATGAATGGAATTTACAATGTTTGTGATGATGCGCCGATGCTTCAGAGGGCCTGTTATGAGGAATTTGATCGTCGTTTCAAACATGGAGTACCGAAAGTTAAACCAGCCATTGAAGGTAAGGCACGAGGTTGGACTCATAAGAGGGTTTCTAATAGTAAACTTAAGGAGACTGGCTGGGTTCCTAAGTACCCTTCCTACTTTGATGCTTTGGACAAAGATAATGAGTTGTTATCCTCAATTATAGGTACTTAAACCCTATGCTCTGATTGTATTTATCCTAGGCGAGGACAGGCTTAATAACGCTTGCTGGTCTTACGCCAGTGAGACGGAAATCGAGTCCTTGGAACTTATGAGTGAAACGTTCATGATTGATGCCAAATAGGTGCAATAGCGTTGCGTGCAGGTCTCTTACATTAACAATATCCTTAACAGAATTATATCCCAGTTCATCAGTGCCTCCGTGGCTCACGCCTCCCTTGATGCCTCCACCTGCCATCCATAGGGAGAATCCCTTGATGTGGTGATCCCTTCCGTTCCCTTGTGCCATTGGTGTTCGCCCGAATTCTCCTCCCCAGATGACTAGTGTATCATCCAACATTCCCCTTTCCTTGAGGTCTTGGATTAATGCGGCACTGCCCCGGTCAACGAGACCTGCTGTGTTTTTTGAAGCGTTCTTAATGCCTCCGTGATGGTCCCATCCGCGATGATATAATTGGATGAAACGGACCCCTCGTTCGGCAAGGCGTCTGGCAAGGAGGCAGTTTGAGGCAAATGATCCATCGCCAGGCTTGGCACCGTAGAGGTCAAGGATCCTCTGAGGTTCCTTGGAAACGTCCATTAGCCCAGGGACCGATGCCTGCATTTTAAAGGCCAGCTCGTACTGTGCTATCCGAGCTGAAATTTCCGGATCATCGACCTGATCATTATGGATTCCGTTCAGTGCGTTCACCGAGTTGACAACGGACTGCTGGTCTTCTCGAGTCACCCCTTTTGGGTTGGTAACGTACAGTACCGGATCTCCCTTAGCGTGGAAAGGGACACCTTGAAAGCGGCTAGGCAAGAACCCGCTGTGCCATTGCCTAGCGGCGATGGGTTGGTTCTGCCCGCCTCCGACCGATGTTAGAACCACATAACCTGGCAGGTTTTCAGTTTCTGCTCCTAACCCATAGAGTAACCATGAACCCATGGAAGGGCGGCCGGAGATTTGAGTTCCGGTATTCATGAAAGTGTGAGCAGGATCATGATTGATCTGTTCGGTGACCATGGAACGGATGATTGCAAGCTCATCTGCGACGCCACCTATTTGAGGGAAGATGGAGGAGATGTGTTGACCTGATTTTCCGAAGTTCTTGAACTCGTGCTGAGGGCCAAGGCATGTCAGGTTTTTGTTTCCTTGTAATTGAGCAATGGGCTGTCCTTTAGTGAAGGATTCAGGCATTGGTTTGCCGTTCATTTTAGCCAGTTCGGGTTTGTAATCGAGTGTCTCGAGGTGAGACGGCCCACCAGCCATGCAGAGGTGAATGACGCGTTTGGCCTTTGCAGGATGGTCCAGTTTATTAATGATACCGGTCCACTTCTCATCTGGGCTAGGAGCAGCTTTGAGCTCGTCATTGAGTAATGACGCGAGTGCAACGGAACCAATTCCTGTACCGGATCGGTTCAGGAAGGAGCGTCGGTTCATTTGGAAATTATAAGGTCTCATCTTATTGTCTTGTGATAGTTTCGTGTAAATTCAAAATGGTTCGGGCAACAGTTGTCCAACTAGCCAATTCGGCAGGCGGAATGTCCTTCGGAGGGACCTTGATGCCGACCGTGTTAAGTTCGTTTGCAGCATTGGCATCAGCAGTGTAACGGGTTAATTGTTTTGTTTGGAGTTCGCTAAGTATTTTTATTTCCTTTTCATTTCCTTCCCTTGATAGGGCAGCGGTGAGTGCCCAATTAATACGTGATTTGGAATCTTTGCCTCCTTCTCTGATTATTCTTTCAGCGAATGATCGTGCCGATTCAACATAAGTAATGTCATTTAGCAATACGAGAGCCTGCAATGGAGTGTTAGACCGGGGCCTTTCGGCAGTGCACTCTTCCCGGTTAGGCGCGTCAAAGGCTAATAGGCTTGGATGAAGGAAACTCCTTTGCCAGTGCGTATAGAGGCCACGCCGGTACTGATTCTCATTGTTATCGTGGGCATATTTACGTGCAGGGAAGTTCATATGACGCCAGTAGCCAGCAGGTTGATATGGTTTTGCACTTCGACCCCCGATCCGTTCAGTGAGTATTCCTCCAACGAAGAGTGCATTATCACGAACCATTTCAGCATCGACTCTGAAACGTGACTGCCGAGCAAACAATAAGTTCAGAGGGTCATTTTCACGCATTTGTGGAGAAACTAGTGAGGACTGAGAATAAGCTTTGGAACTTATTATCATCTTAATTATATGCTGTATGTCCCAGCCATTCTCAACAAATTCGACAGCTAGCCAGTCCAATAATTTAGGGTGGCTTGGCCATTGTCCTTGAGATCCCAGATCATCAACATTGCTTGAAATCCCTAAGCCAAAGAAAATTTTCCACAGTCGGTTCACGAATGCTCTTGAAGTGAGAGGGTTATTTGGTGAAACGATCCAGTTAGCTAAATCAAGCCGGTTTGCACGATTATCTCCAGGTTCGATTTTTCCAAGGAACTCTGGTATTGCTGGTTGCACGATTTGACCCGAATCATCTAACCAATTTCCACGGGGTAGGACCCTCATGTCACGCGGTTTCATGGAAACGCTGACTAGTGTTTTTGGTAGGTTCTTCTGTAACTCCCCCTTTTCTTTTTGCAGGTTTGAAATTTGTGAACGGGTTTGAGCTAGTGTCGGAGAAATGGTCAGATAATAATCCGCTATTTCTTTTTTCTGCGCATCATTCCTTTCGTTAATATCCACGCTCAGTGCTTTTGCAATGTTTGGAGGAAGATCATTTCCTTTTGCTTTAAAATAAAAGCCTCCACCTCCTCCATGGTTAATAATTTTCATGAGGAACTGATTGTTTCCTTCTTTTAGCTCAAGGGTGACCTTTTCCTGATCAGGAGCAGCTGCTCGTCCAGGATTGTTTTTGAGTAGTTCCTTGCCGTTTAGCCATATTTTGATCCCGTCATCTGATCCCAGAGACAGGGGAAGTTGAGTGGCCTGAGGAGCCTTAATGAGTCTGTAGAGGTACCAGGCTGAATTGGCGGCAGACCCTAGGTTGTGGACTTTCCCATCAGTAAGATCAGGCCGGTCTTGCCATTTTTTTCCACCAATGACCGCTTTAGGATCAATGCCTTTTTCAGGGCCAAACTCTTTATTAAAGGCGTTAGTAGGATCTCCTCCCGGGAGAGGTCCTATCATGTGCCACTTTGCAAGTAGAGGCTTTGTCGAGGAGCCAACGGATTTTTCCCATTTGGCCTGTGCTGCAGCGATCTCAGGGGACGATACGGTCGTGAGTTTGGTCAGTTCTGCAACTCTGTTGTCCAGATCCTCAATTCTCTTCTTGTACTGGCCCGTTGCCACGGCCATTCCTGCTTCCCTCTTGCCCACAGCCGTCTCTTTGATGTCTGCAAAGAATGCAGCCATCGAATAAAAGTCCTTTGTGGTGTAGGGATCGTATTTGTGATCATGGCACTGAGCACAACCGAGTGTGCCTCCTAGCCAAGCTCCAGAAATGTTCCTGACCCTGTCCGCTGCATAGATGGCGACGTATTCTTTAGGTTGAGCTCCTCCCTCTTCGGTTGTCTGCAGTAATCGATTGTAACCTGAAGCGACTTTTTGCTCATCAGTTGAGTTAGGCAAGAGATCCCCGGCGATCTGATCCTTTGTGAACTGGTCGAATCTTTGGTTAGCATTGAAAGAGTTGATGACCCATTCACGATAAAGGTAAACATTCATGTTAGTGTCTGAATGGTATCCGATAGAATCGGCGTACCTGACTAGGTCCAGCCAGAAAATAGCCATCCTTTCCCCGTACCTAGGTGATGCCATTAAGCGGTTAGCAGCATTCTGCATGGCTGTTTTTGGATCCTTATTGTATTCGGCCTGAAAAGTTTTTGCCTCTTCAGAGGTAGGGGCAATGCCGGTCAGATCTAGAGATATTCTACGGATCAATGTATGAGCCGCTGCGGGATCAGAGAGATTTAGCTCTTGGGCCTTGAGTCTAGTTTCAATGAAATGGTCGATAGGATTAATTGTCGGTTCGACCGATTTAGCCGGTTTGTTAAATGACCAATGACCTTCATATTCTGCCCCTTGTTTGATCCACTCCTTGACCAGACTAATTTCCTCAGGGCTGAGTTTCTTCCCTGATTTTTTCGGAGGCATCAGTTCATCCTCATCATCTGAAATGATCCTTGCAACTAGTTCGCTATTTTCCGGATCATTGGGAATAATTGCAACTACACCATCCCGGTCTTCAAATCCTCCTCCTTCTTTGATATCTAGGCGCAGTTTTGCTTTGCGCTCATGTTCGTCGGGTCCATGACACGCGAAACAGTTCTCAGAGAGTAATGGGCGGATGTCTCTGTTGAATAATATCTTATCTTTGGCAAAAAGTGCATTGTTGCCTACAATAGTTGAAAGAAGGACGAAGAGTGCGGTTAATCTTTTCATTGATTCATTTACCAATATCTTGAGTGGAAATGAGGATATTTGAATCAAATTCAAATATCCCGAAATGTATTGTATAATAAACTACTTGGGATCAATGATCCTAACAAAAAATTCAATAATTCTATATAGTGTAATGCCCAAGAAAATGCAGAAAATGCTGTCATTAATCCTCTTCTTTTTGCTCTTTTCGCCTTCATTGAAAGCTGAATCACCTAATTTTATTATTATTTTTACCGATGATCAGGGCTATGAGGATATTGGTTGCTTTGGATCGCCGAAGATAAAGACTCCTCATCTCGATAAGATGGCTGCTGAGGGCCGTAAATTTACTAGCTTTTACTCAGCCAATTCGGTCTGCTCTCCATCGAGAGCCGCCCTGATGACCGGATCTTACCCGACCCGGGTCAGCGTTCCTGGGGTTCTCTTTCCGCGTCATGAGATCGGGCTCAATCCTGATGAG
Organism: Verrucomicrobiales bacterium; assembly: GCA_014239335.1. GTDB lineage: Bacteria > Verrucomicrobiota > Verrucomicrobiia > Verrucomicrobiales > DEV007 > EC70. Next base: position 13,492 of record JAAZZC010000255.1, on the reverse strand, counting down.
GTCACGATCGCTGAGGTACTTAAAGAAAAAGGATACGCTACAGCATGTATCGGGAAATGGCACATAGGCCATAAGCCAAAATTTCTTCCGACTAGGCAGGGGTTTGATTCTTATTTTGGTATTCCCTATAGCAACGATATGACGATAGACCCTGAAGCTTCGCTCGCGGATAATATTAATTTGCGCAACGGTTTCACTAAGGAAAGGATCAAAAAAGAAAAGCCCAAGAAGAATCTGGTCCCGCTCATGAGAAATGAGGAAGTAATCGAGTACCCTTGTGACCAGACGACCCTGACAAAACGATACACTGAGGAAGCTGTTAAATTTATTTCTGAGAATAAGGATTCTCCGTTCTTCCTTTACCTGCCCCACACGATGCCACATATACCGCTCTTTGCGTCTGAGCAGTTCAAGGGCAAGAGCAAGCGCGGACTCTATGGCGACACGATTGAGGAAATTGATTGGTCAGTTGGACAGATCCTCAAATCAATTAAGGAAAAAGGAATCGACCAAAAGACTCTGGTCATTTACACATCAGACAATGGCCCATGGAAACTGGATCGAGGACGTGGTGGCAGCGCTTACCCATTGAGAGGATATAAGTTTCAGACTTATGAAGGAGGAATGCGTGTGCCCTGCATAATGCGCTGGCCTGGTAAGGTTCCGAAAGGAACGAGTTGTGATGAAGTGGCCGCGTCCATTGACCTGATGCCGACCATTGCAAAGCTAGCAGGTGCTAAGCTTCTGAAGGATAGAAAAATTGATGGGAAGAATATATGGCCTCTCATCTCCGGTACTGAGGGAGCAGTTTCTCCTCATGAAATTTACTATTATTACAAAGGAAACCGTCTCGAATCTGCGCGTCAGGGAAAGTGGAAAATTCGCAGGTCAGGAAAGAAATCACAGTCGGTGGAACTTTATGACTTAGATTCTGATATCTCGGAAACGAAGAACCTGGCCAAAGAAAATGAGACTCTTGTGCAGGATATGATTAAGAAGATGAATCTCTTTGATGAGGGTCTGAAGAAGACTCAGAGACCAGTAGGGAAGCTCTAAATGCTTAGAAATTTTTTGTTTTATCGACCATTCTTAGGATCGATTTCTCAGAAGTAAATTTCTGAATCTCTTTCATATCTACCCATGCAAGGTCATGGGATTCTTTACTGACCTGATAGTTCTCGTTTTGAGTTGCCCTGAAAAGAAACCTTGCATCGTAATGTAGGTGTTCAGGCACGTTTCCACGTGTCGGAATTGCGTGAATGTCTAGGTCCATAATTTCACTAGAGACAAGTTCAAGCGTGCTGATTCCACTCTCTTCATATGCTTCTCGGGCCGCAACTCTGTGCACGTCAGGGTCCCCGTCCGCATGCCCGCCGAGCTGGAGCCACCGGTTCAGTTTTCGGTGATGAGTTAATAGTGCTCTTTTTCCTGAACAGTCCAGGATCCATGCGGCACAGGTGATGTGACCCTTTTTTAAAGAACGTTCAAAGCACTGCGGATTATCTTTAATAAACGCTGTGTATTCTGAAATCGTCTGGTTCTCCTGAGGGAATTTTTTGGAGTAACTCTTAATGAGCTCGAGTAGAGGATCCCTATGCATTTTTAGGGATGAGATCCTATTTTTTTAGCGTCCAGCAAACGAACGTGTCAGCTGTCTGAGCTGACATTGATTCAACAAAGACGTCTGCATCAAATCCTTCTAGCGTGAAGAGTCTTTCACTGAGTTCGTCAGCATTCGTTGCGCCTTCAGGAATTACAATAGTCGAGTTTGGTCCGTGCAGGGCAATGAATGTTGCCGGGAGTGGGGTATCCTCGGTCACAACGATTTCAACTCTCATGAGATTCTTCCATGAAAGTGAATCCATCGTGCCGTCAGGGCGGTGGCAGCGGACCTCATCATCGTTTACTTCTAGGATGTATTGTTCTTCTTCTGTCATGGGGATCGCAGTATCGTTCTGAGTGAAGCTCTAGGCAAGTCCTAGACTCATTTTTTGAAGGTTTTCTAGTTCTTTTTATATAGTTTTTTTAGGAATAATAATTTCTTGTGAGGAATTCTATCGAGACTTATTATTCTAATCATCCTAGTAAACTTATGAACGCATCAAAAATAATTGGTATTTGTTCCCTATTTGTTGGTCTTATTGTTATCTTTTTTCAGTTTTCCCAGAACTCTAAGCTCAAGAAAGACCTTAAAAATCTTGAGGTTAAATTCAAGGCTTCTGGGGCCAATGGGATGGGTTTATCCTCAGAGTTCCAAGTCGGATTATCTGGTAAAGAAAGTTCTGTGCGTGAAGGTGCTGATAAGACTGGAACAGGAAAAAAGATTCCTATCGCGATAGGGTCGGTGAAGGAAATTCTAGCAGACCCTGATCCACTGAATCGGGTCCAGAGACTCATGTCTTATGTGAATGGACTCAGTCCAAAGGAAATGCCGGAAGCTTTGATTGCCCTCCAAGAAAGTGCACCGCAGTGGGATCCACATATGAAGATGGCAGTGGGTCTTTTATTAACACGCTGGGCAACGGCTGATACGGACGCGGCATTTGCACATGTTGAGCAGATGAAGAACAAGGACCAGGCTAGAGATGCCACTTTTTCCATTTTGCGTGCTCTCTCTTCCCAGGATCCACAGAAGGCACTTGAATGGATGTCGGGTCAGGGGAATGACATGGCCAAGAATGGCTGGATGGGACACGCACTTGCTGGGACTATCGCCTCTGAGTGGGTCCGGCAAGACCCGGATGCCGCACTTGCCTGGGCTAACTCCTTGCCAAAAAATCAGCGTCAGGGAGCTCTGGGAGGAGCCTTGGAGACTATTGCCGCTTCTGATCCTCTTGAAGCCGCGCAAAGACTCCTTGAGCTTGATCCGGGAGAGGCACGGGAAAAGGCCGCAGGAAATATTGCTAACCTATGGGCTAAAAGAGCGCCACAAGAGGCCATGGAATGGGCCATGACCCTTGAGGGTGATGATAGGGAATCAGCCATGACTAGAGCACTAGGAGGTTGGGCTTCAGTGGAGCCAGAGCAAGCGGCATCTTTTATTAATGATATTCCGGCAGAGGAGAGAACTGGTAGCCAAGTAAGTGAAGTGGGTCGTCGATGGGCTAGTCAGGAACCTTCCAAAGCAGCCCAGTGGCTCATCGATCAGCCGGAAAGTCGTGGGAGGACAGATGCGGTTGGTTATGCTATGTGGCACTGGACAAATGAGGATCCTGGAGGTGCTGCGGACTGGATCTTAGAGCAGCCACGAGGTGATTTTCGTGACAATGGAATTGCTTCAATTGCTAAGGCCACTTTCGAAGAGGATCCGTCTTCGGCTGTGACATGGGCAGCGACCATTGATAATGACAAACAAAGAGAAGGATCCATTGAGAGGGGCGTACGTGAATGGGCAAAGAGAGAGCCTGAACTGGCTAGGGAATGGGTCCAGCAAAATAGCAATGCTCTTAGTCCTGAGCAGGCAACAAGGTTATTGGAGATTCAGAGCGAGAACGGGCAGGACCAAAAAAGATAACCCCGCCTCTATTTCTTATTTTAATTGAATTTCTTCATTCTTAGTTGATTAGAAAGGATTGTCTTTTTAATTAGCTGAAATGATTTTTTATTTAAAATATTTCAGCGCTATTACAATTGTTTGTGCCATTATTCTTCACGCCTTTAACTTTCATCCCTGGAACGTCATGGTTCACCTAGTTGGAGCCTGTACTTGGACAGTTGTAGGATTTGCGTGGAAAGAAAAGAGTATACTGCTTAATTTCTTCCCACAGGTTTTTATTTTAGGGGCTGGGCTAATTTGGGAGTTTTTAATTTAAAAATGATAAGGAACTGCGGTTTCAAATCCATTCCTGTTAGTTTTTCGTTTGAAAACTGTGAATGATTCAAAACCAAAATTAGCTATTATCGGTGCCGGCGTTTCTGGCCTCGCCGCAGCATGGGCGCTCAAAGACGCTGACTGGGAAGTGTTTGTCTTTGAAAAGAGTCGAGGTCCTTCTGGCAGGGCTGCGACACGCACGGTGCATGGGATTAGAGTCGATCATGGAGCCAATTACTTTAAGATCGATTCGCCTCTCTTAGAGGAATTGGTATTAAGAGAACTGCCGAATGAAGGTCTTATTCAGATTCCCGGTAACGTTTATCTCTTTAATAAGGAGAACGTCGTATCCAAAGGTGATATGAGAATTAATGAGGAGATTAAATGGAACTATAGGAATGGTATTAGCGAATTAGGTAAAAGGATTGCCACGGTTTCTGACGCCAAAATCATAAAACAGACACGAGTCGTGGGCTTGGAGGAAATCTCTGACTCTTCTTGGGAAATTATATCAGAGGAGGGAAAAAAATGTGGTGTTTTTGATGCTATTATTTTTACTCCTCCTGCGCCTCAAGTTCTTGAATTAATCTCTGAATCTAAAAATTTGCCGTCACTGAGTGATTTAAAGGGGCTGCTCGGAGAGAGTAAATTTCATCGACAGTTTTCAATAATAATGGGCTTTGATCAACGCATTGGTCGTCCTTCTGATTGTTGTGCAATGTTAAATGAGGACCGTAGACATCCTATTTCTTGGTTGGGCTTTGAAGATGCAAAGTCTGGACGCGTTGGCATAGGTGCAAGCGTCATCGTTGCACAGATGTCACCAGAGTGGAGTATGTCCTATTACGATTCCTGTGAGGATATAATTTATAATGAGGCGCTAGCAGAAGTTTCCAAGCTCATTGATGTTCCCCCAAGTGGGCCATTGTGGAAAAGTAAACAGAGATGGAAATACGCTCACCCCAAGGTTGCACTCGATGTAGACGAACTTGAGGAATGCTCTCCCGAAGGATGGTTCTTCTGTGGAGATTCCTTTGTTGGTCGAGGTAGGGTAGGGGAGGCTATTTTGACAGGTTTTGATGCAGCTAATCGGATTCTAGGAGTAGAATAAGATGAATTTATTTTTCTATTCTGATGATTCGATTGCCTCTATGAATCCTTCCGTAATGATCCGTGGCCTCAACCTCTATTAATTGAGAGCCGAATTGTAGACCAGCTGGTATTTGCGCTTTCCATAGATGGTCCGATGGGCTTGGTGGATTGAGTTCTGGTTTCCCTGATTTACTATTTTTTGCTTCCCTTTCCCTTGCATTAACGTATGAGGGATCGTTTTCCACAGATTTATTAAGTACTATCCAATCACTGTCTTTACCTATCTTCATTTTCACTTTCGATCGTGCTGACCCATTAAAAACATTCACATAGATGAATTCCTTTTGAGAGTTTTTCTGATCGATTCTGTCAGGGGCCTGGATATTCATTTGATACGAAGCGGGCTGACGCGCTGCCTTGAAATCAAGTACATGCTTATTGCCGTCAAAGGTAACTACGGAGTAACCATTTGGTGCTCCATCTCGCATCGTCGTATGAGGGATGCCAACTTCATCCTTGGTTCCTTTCCACCAGGTGCCGGAAACACAAACATTTATGATATGATGGTGTGGTTCTTTTCCCTTCCACCCATCCTTTTCGTCAATCATTTTATGGGCGTGCCAATGGGTATGGCCGGAGATAGACATTGTGTAGGGTCTTTTTTCGATGAGTCGATATAGCTTCTGGCGATTTCCCACGTTCGTAAGAGGTATATGCATCATTATGACTATGAGTTTTTCTTGTGGAACCAGAGCAAGGTCGTTCTTCACAAAGGTTAACTGGTTTTCGTCAAGCCCGCCGGTGTAACTTCTCTTTTTGCCTGACCATTCAACGTCATCCAGTACTATGAAATGGACCGGTCCATGATCGAAGCTGTAATAATTTGGTCCAAAGAATCGATGAAAAGTCTCGTCTGATCCGGCATCATCCTCAGAGTCAAAGTTGATGTCATGGTTGCCAACGACGTTGTACCAAGGGATTCCTATGAGTGCTAAGTTAGCATTGGATGGTTCAAAGAGATCAAGATCATCAAACATGATGTCTCCTAAAGTGACACCAAATTTGGCATCGGTGCCAACTAGCTCAGGAATGATATCATGAGCAATATAATTAATTTGTTCAATAGACCTTGGTTGTGGGTCTCCAAAAAATATTGCCTTAAAAGTGTCAGGTTCCTTGTTTGATATTAGTGCAAAGTCAATGGATTTGGGAAGTGGTCCTGTTGGTTCAACCCCACGGTACTTAAGATCTTTAGATGAACCTTTAGGTTTATGAATGTAATAGAATTGTGGGAGATTGTGTTTATTTAGAGGAGTCCTCCAGTCCCTAGGCTTAATTACAAAGAAAATTGTATCGTCAGTGTGAGGTAATTCCCATTTCCCCTCTGCATTAGTTCTAGTAATTTCCTTTCCATTTGAGACGGCAATGTTCTTGATGCCAGGTTCATCTTTGTCCCTCTGGCTGTTTTGATTCTTATCATGGAACACGGTTCCCCGAGCTGCCATTGCTCCAGAAACAGACATGATCGATATGAAAGTGGCTAGGAGGATGGATAGGTGCATTTGTTGTATTTTGTTTCGAGTGAATGATCTAAAATTTACAGGATTATAGCATTATAATGATGGAGTCTCTTTAAATTGAAAGCAGTAATTCCAATGTAAGCTTGTTCTTGAACCTAGACTACGTTAGAAAATTAAGTGATGAAAATGAAGCCACTAAAACCGCAAACTATTTCTCGACGCAAACTCTTAGTCGCAGGATCGGCAACTATTGCTTCTTCCTGTGCTCTCTCTGCAGCAGAGGGAGATGAGAAGAAGACTCCCAAGATCGTTCGTCCTCCTGAAGGTAAGGGGATACTTCTTTCTGTTAAGCTGGGCATGATTGCCAAGAAAGCTAATGGAAAGACTCTGAGCTTAACCGAGAGGTTACAGATGGCCGGGGAGGCAGGACTTGATGGGGTAGATTTTGATGAAGCTGGTGCCCATACCGAGGAAGCGGCCAGAAAGGCAGTCGATGAATCTGGTGTCTTTGTTCATAATGCAATTAATCATGCGCACTGGGGCAAGAGGCTGACCAGCCCGAACGAGGCTGACCGTGATACATCCAGGAAGAACATAGAGCATTGCATTCGACTCTCGCACGCTGCCGGTGGCAATGGAGTCCTGATTGTGGTCGGAGGAGGAGGCGATGGTCCTGCCGAGGTCATTGAGGAGCGGTGCCGCAATGAAATAAAGAAAATCATTCCTTTGGCGGCTTCTCTTGGTCAGCCGATTCTTTTTGAGAATGTCTGGAATCAGATGTTCTATGATCATAGTAAGCCACCCGAGCAGAGCGCTGAGAGGCACGTGAAATTCATTGATAGCTTTAAGAGTGTTTGGGTCGGTCAGTATTATGACATCGGCAACCATTGGAAGTACGGACAGCCCGGCGAATGGATTCGGGAATTTGGTCACAGATGCGTCAAGCTGGACGTGAAGGGATTCAGTCGTGAAAATAATAAATTTACTGAGATTGGTGAAGGAGACCTTCCTTGGGATGAGGTCAGAAAGGGTCTCAGTGACATTGGATTCACTGGCTGGGCAACGGCCGAGGTAGGAGGAGGAGGACTTGATCGCCTAAAGAAGGTTCGTGAACAAATGCAGCGTGCCTTTGGATTGTAGTCTTAGGATATTTTCCTATCAGCTCACAATGATCTGCATTTCAGGATCAGGCTCTTTTGCGTAACCAACAATCGCAGAGTCACTGATTCCTGTTGAGATAAGTTGTTCTAGCGCCTCTTTTGCTTGCTCTGCAGGCAGAGCGACGAAGAGTCCGCCACTGGTCTGAGGATCAAAGAGGATTTCTCTCTTACTTTCTATTGCTGAGTCTTCGAATCGAATGTGCGGAATGGTTTTTTTACGGTTATGCTTATTGACCCCAGTCGTTATTCCTGCTTCATACATTTGATAGGCTTCTTCCATGACAGGTACTGAATTGAGATCCAAGTGCAGACTCGATTCTGATCCTTGAGCCATCTCTAGTCCATGACCAGCGAGTCCGAAACCTGTAATGTCTGTAGCTGCATGGATTTCAAAATTGGCAAATACCTCGGCAGCAGATTTGTTAAGGCTGATGACTGTATTGATGCAGGAATCAAAGGCCTCATCGGAGACTTTTCCCTTTAAATTCGCATTAAAAATAACACCTGTTCCAATAGGTTTTGTGAGGATCAGTGCGTCTCCAGGACGTGCGCCGACGTTCCGCCAGATTTTTTTCGGATGCACGACCCCTGTAACAGATAATCCGAATTTCGGCTCAGAGTCTTCGACCGTGTGACCTCCCGCGAGGACGGCTCCGGACTCGGTAATCTTATCGAGTGCGCCTTCAATTATTTTGTGGAGTTCCTCGGGCGGTAATTGTCCGTCCGGAAAATTGACTAAGTTCAAACAAGTGATCGGGCGTCCTCCCATCGCATAAACGTCACTGATTGAATTTGCTGCAGCGATCTGACCATAAATGAAAGGGTCATTGACGGGAGGGGTGATGTAATCCGCGGTGGTGACGATGGCGATCTCCTCGGTAAGCTTATAAACACCGGCATCATCGCTGGTGTCAAAACCAACGAGCAGATTAGGGTCTTCATTTTTTGGAAGACTGTCTAATAATTTTCCGAGCCCGACCGGGTCGATCTTGGCAGCTCAGCCGCAGGTCTTTGAAAGGCTTTGTAGAGTATTAGTTTTCTTGAAAAGTGCCATTTTCTTTATAGTTCGATACAATTAATCATATTAACAACATAATCATTACTCAAACATTCACTAGTTATCATTGCATTCAACCTCGTATTTAATCTACTGATTTTTTTAGTCATACGAGATGTATAAATTTTTGTGTTATAAATTATTTTCAATAGAGCTCTTTATATGTTTTCAGACGTATAAATAATTATAGTAAACAAATCATGGATTCTAAATCAATCGTTGTTGGAGTTGATGGATGTAAAGAAGGTTGGGTTGGTGTAGCTATTGATAAAAACGGAGCATTTATCGGTTCGTTCCTATCCAAACTTTTAAAAGATATTATATCTCATTTTTCTGACGCTAGCGTTATTGGGGTAGATATGCCTCTTAAATTAGTGAACAAACCCTTTAGAGAAGCTGATCAATTAGTGAGAAAAGAATTAGGTGTGAAACGGGGTCGAAGTGTCTTTCCTGCAATTCCAAATTTTATGATTGATCCAAAATGGATTGATTTGGATCCAGAAGATTTAAACATCGAAAGTCGCAAGCGTTTTGGATGTGCTTTTTCAAGACAGACTTTGAATCTCAAAAATAAAATCCTGGAGGTAAACCAATGCCAGTCAGAAAACTTAAAAATTATTGAGGTTCATCCTGAATTTTGCTTCATGCAGATGAATGATGGTATGCCTCAGCCATGCTCAAAAAAGACTTGGAATGGCATGCAACAAAGACTGTTTTTATTGAAGACTAAGGGTATTTATTTACCCAGTGATTTAGGATCTAATACAGGAAATATCTCCCCGGATGATATAATAGACGCTGCGGCAGGGGCTTGGACAGCTAAGAGGTTCTCAGAAGGTTTAGCAGTGCCTCATCCTGAAGATCCTAACGCTCCACAGATATGGGTGTGAAATACATTTAACTCTGTATACTGTCTGTGTGTTCAAGTATTGGATGATATTTGGAGTGGTGATTATTGGGATTGCTTCTGATGGTTTTTCGGAATTAAAAGATCCTGATTTTCGAGATATTCCTTCTGATTTGAGGTTACCTACTCTAGTCGAAGAAAAGTTTGGACCTGGTATTAGAACTAAAGCCAGGAACACTACTGATGCTGAAGGGGTTTATCATGTTCTTTATCTTCCTTCAGATTGGAAGCCTGGGAAAAAATATCCGGTTATTGTCGAGTATGCGGGTAATGGTCCTTACCTTGATAAGAATGGTGATGAAAGTAGCGGCCTAGTAGAAGGTAGTAAGCTCGGTTATGGATTCAGTGGTGGTAAAGGTTATATCTGGCTTTGTCTTCCATATCTTAATTCTGCTGGAGCTGAAAACGTTCGTAAATGGTGGGGAGATGCTCCCGAATATGATCCTATTCCGACCGTTGAATATTGTAAACTTACGGTCCGAAGAATTTGTGAAAAATTTGGTGGAGATGAAAAGAAGATTATACTGTGTGGTTTTTCTCGCGGGGCCATTGCCTGCAATTTTATTGGTTTGTATGATGATGAAATTGCTAAGTTATGGGCTGGTTTCATTCCATTCAGTCATTATGATGGGGTTCGTAAATGGGCCTATCCAGGTTCAGATAAAAAGTCAGCCATTGTCAGGATCGCTCGTTTAAGGGGAAGGCCCCAACTCATCCTTAGCGAATCCCCAGCTAATAATCAGTTCACTCGAAAATATATAGAAAGTTTGAAGGGGATTGACACAGATCAGCTTACTTATATGGATAGCGGTTTTCGAAATCACAATGACGAATGGGTACTAAGACCTAGCCCGGCACGATCATTTGCGCGTCAGTGGTTGAAGCGCATTGATCCGATTTCAGAGTAGAAACTGAAAGAACTATTTTTTGCTTCTTATGTACGATCCGGTCGACTGGTGTGGGGTCATTGGCCAATTATCGGAGCGGAAAGGATAGGCCGGAATTTCTCTGGCATTCATGAGTCCGCCAATGGGCAGGTTCGAGAAGGCATACCGAACGGCCACGGGTTCTTTTACTTCATCGCACCATATTTCGATTTGGGGATTTTTATCTTTTTTGGACTGAGTGATTCTAGCCTTTGCGTGATGAAAGATCTTGTCTTTACCGGCCAGAACAAAACCAACGTCAACGTCCTGATCGAGTCGGATGCCACGGTCAGTGCCTTCCTCGAAGGTAACAAAGGCCTTGCCGGATTCGAACTTAGCTTCTTTAAATAGAGGTCCTTTCCATTCCAATGGATCATTCGATCCGAACCTTTTAATCTTATATACTTCTGACAGCGCCCATCTAGCAGACCTTTCGCCGACTGGTAATTTGCGGCCCGGGTGGATGCTGCCATTGGAATTTGTATCATAAGTGGCAATGAGGCCCGTCTTTGGTGTATTAAGCCATGTGTCCATCTGAATTTCGCGGACTACATTACAATGGTGATTCATATCATATTCCATGGACCTGCGGTTACTCCAACCGGCGATCTGGACTATTCCGAATGGTATTTCAGGATCCTTGAAGGCTTTCCTCCAGTCTGAGATCACTGCTGGGAATGTCCGATAAAACGGTTTCCATGATGTGCCAAAAGAATTATTTTCGCCCTGATAGAAAAGTATTCCTCGAATTGTCGTATTAGCGATTGGTAGAAGTGAACCATTAAACATTCCTGCCGGTTGCCTGCCATCGCCTGGGTTCTTGTATTGGTTTGCGTTCGGTTTGCGGGGCTCCTTCTCGCCCTTAGCTTTTGCTTCTGCCCTTTTCTTTTCCCACCCGGCAATGTCTTGGGCTAATCTTTTTTGTGCTCCGGCCTCTTTTCCACCATCAATCCATGCCTGATATTTATCGTTGAATATTTTTATATCTTCTGCCATTTCAGGAATCTGTTTGAGAGTATTTTTATTGCACCAGTGCTGCGCCATGGTACCACCCCATGAATTTTCAATTATCCCTACCGGTACCTTTAGTTGGCGATGCAAACGTGTAGCAAAATAGTACGCTACGGCACTGCAATTCTGGACTTCAGGGGACACGGCTCTTTGCCATTTACCGATCCAGTCCGTGGGCTTTCCAATAGGGAAATCATTCTGTTCTCGCGGACTTGCCACGTTAGGAAGTTTAAGAAATCTTATCTCGGGAAAGTTCGCGGCGGATATTTCGATGTCAGCGTTTGTTGAGCCACGCATGGTCCAGGCCATGTTACTTTGGCCGCCGCATACCCAAACTTCACCGACCAGAATATCAGCTATGCTGAGTTCACTGTCCTCTGAATTAATTGTCATGATCCTCGGTTCGGAGGAAGCCATGAGGGGGCCTATCTTCATGGACCACTGCCCCTTGGAATTGGCTTTTGTGATTTTTGTTTCTTCTCCAAAGTTCAGAGTAACGGGTTGGTCGGGACCGGCATGCCCCCAAACATTGATGGGTTTTTCCCTTTGTAGAACAATCCCGTCACTGAAGGTATTGGCAAGGCTCAGATCCTTACCCAATGCTTTTGACGTGAGGGTAATAGTTAAGAGTAAGAGGGTAACGTATTTCGTCATGTTGCGATAAGGCCATGATTAGAAAAAAAGGTCAACTCTGGACCTTCATGAAATCAAAACCTCCAATGGGATTAATATTAGAACTCCCTGAATCAGGATACTTAGTTAATGAGGGCAAAAAGTTGAACTTCTTTATTGGCGGAAGCAGGATTTCGAGCAGACTAGACTCAGAAGGTATCCGAGATATGAAAATTGGCATTAAGACACTATTTATTTTTACGTTAGCATTTTTTATTAATTTGGTTTCAGCGGCGCCTCAAAAATACAACGTACTCTTCATTATATCGGATGACCTCACTTCGACCGCCCTATCCTGTTACGGCAACAAGGTTTGCAAGACGCCGAACATTGACAGTTTGGCAGAGCGGGGCACTCGTTTCACCCGGGCTTACTGCCAAGGGACCTACTGTGGTCCGTCGCGGGCCAGTTTCATGTCGGGCTATTATCCACATGCGACTGGAGCCTTGGGTTACAAGAGTCCTCGGCCTCAGATTGGCGATCGAGTCACCTGGTCTCAGCACTTCAAGAACAATGGTTACTATGCGGCACGGGTCAGTAAGATTTATCATATGGGCGTACCCATTGGTATAGAGCAGGGCAGTAATGGGGCCGATGACGAGGCCTCGTGGACGGAGCGCTTTAACAGCAAGGGTCCCGAATGGAGGGCACCGGGTGATGGGGAAACCCTCCAGAACAATCCCGACGGAAAGAAACCTGCCGTGGGTGGCAATACTTTCGTGGTAGTGGAAGCGGATGGGGATGACCTCGTGCACTCCGACGGGAAAACCGCGAAGAAAGCAGCTGAACTGATTCACCGTCACAAAGATAAGCCTTTCTGGCTAGGCGTAGGATTCGTGCGTCCGCACGTGCCCTTTGTCGCTCCGAGGTCCTATTACCCGCCCTTTAAGCCCTACAGCAATATGGTTTTGCCTCCCAAAATCAAAGGTGATTGGGATGACATTCCCAAGCCGGGCATCAATTATTGTACCAGCGAGAACATGAAAATGGATATTCGCCGCCAAAAGAAATCTGTCGGCGGATACTATGCTTCTGTTGCCTACATGGACGCCCAAGTCGGTAAGGTGCTTTCAGCTCTCGATGAGGCGGGCCTGCGGGAGAAGACGATCGTCATCTTTACCAGCGATCATGGCTATCACTTGGGTGAGCATGACTTCTGGGCCAAGGTGAGTTTGCTTGATGAATCCTCGCAAGTGCCCCTAATTATTAGTGTGCCCGGCAAGAAGCCCGCCGTGTGCCATTCATTGACCGAGTTGCTCGACCTCTACCCGACCGTCGCTTCTCTTTGTGGTCTACCCGAACAGTCTCGTTTGCAGGGCAAAGATATTTCCAAGAT
>JAAZZC010000029.1 GCA_014239335.1 Verrucomicrobiales bacterium | reverse complement strand
GCTGATCCCCAGACCACTATCGTCTGATCTAGCATATTGCTGTCACCTTCCGGAGTATTTCTCAAGCGCTTCAGAAAGTAGGCATGCTGCTTGGCTCGCCAATTGTCCCACTTGCCCGATTCGGACGGGCGCTTGTGAGCTATGTCGTGAGTTGCTCCTTTATAGCCGAGAACGTAGTTGGCATAGTTCCACATCTCACTGCCACTGGAATGCTCACTTTCAAGCATTAGGGTGGCAAAACGAGTAGAATCTGTCTGGAAAGCAAGATAGAGCAAATCATACATGCATCGCGTGTATTCCTCAGGATCTTTGTGAGAAACCTCAAGGTTCAGCCCTTTAGTATCCACATTCGGTAATGGTTGATGAGTCCATTGACTGGTACGCTCAACACGTTTTTCCAAAGCACGCACGGAGTCAAGGTACTCCTCCATTTTCTGTTGATCTGCTTTTCCTAGTCGACTCTGGAGCCTCCTAGATTCCTCCATCATCAAATCGAGCACGCTCGCCTCTCGCTTGAGGTCCGCACGAACCAGGTCAATCTCTTTGCCAGCATAGGGAGTAAATAAACGGTTAAAAATATCCTGCGGGCGGTGCATAGAGGGGATCGGTCGACCAGGACCGTAATGCGAGAGTGTTTTAGCACTGCCATATGAACCCGACCCTCCCTCCGTACCTAACACGAGTGAAGCGTAGCGGGTCTTATGTCCGTTCACCTTTGCAGCAACTTGATCGACGGAAATGTTATTCGTCTTTTCGAATCCCGACATATTCGCCCCAGTAGCAAAGACGTCACCACTACTGTGACCTCCCATCCCGACACCACCTGCGTGCTCAAGACCGCGGAGGTAACTCACTGAGTCCTTTAATGGCACAAAGGGAGCTGCTGATTGATTGAAGGTTAGTGGGCCGGAGTCCTTGCACGGCCACCAGTTCCAGTTGTGGTGAGAGCCGTCCTTAGTTTTCGGCTCATAGACGCCGTAGGCGATGTAGCTTACCACCATGCGTTTTGGCAATTCCTGGCCTATTCTCGTCTTGCCCCACGACATGCCTTGGAGAAATGGCAGAGCCAGTGCAACACCTCCTCCTCTGATAAGTTCTCGTCGATTAATGTGCCAGGATTTCTGTTTCATATAATTATTCTTCCTAGCTTTTAGCTCCTGTAAATATGGGACTCTGACAAACTAACACAATTATATTCTGCATTTTGTATCCATCATCCTTCGCCAACTTAAGCAATTTCTTAATTTCAAATCGATCACGATAGGTCAGTTCACGGCCAATAGCATATGTCATCAATCTGCGGACGACATTTTCCGCAATCTCATCCTTTCTCTCCATGAGTAGATACTTCTTAAGATTCATCATTCCGTCAACAGCAGGACCATGAGGTACGCGCGAGGAAGCGTTCACTTTCTCTGTGTAGATTGATCTAAGATAAGCCTGATAATCTGCGAAGGTCTTGTCTTGCTTATGATTAAAACCCCGAACTCGGACCTTATCTTTGGCAACCAAGGGCTGGTATTTCCCTATCGCACTGTAGCGTTCGAATGGTATCCCCCACGGATCAAGCCGTACGTGGCAATCGTAACAGCTTTCTTTATTTCGATGGAGCTCGAGCAAGTTTTTGATCGAGGTAGCATCTTCAGCGGAATCACCAGCGGAATCAGATAGCGCCGGCACTTCGGCAGGTGGCGGCTTGACCTCGTCGCCCAGAACCGCTTCACGCAACCAGACCGCACGATAGATCGGATGAGGGGCAGAGCCCGTAGAATTCCCTACCAACACAGACCCTTGCGTCAGAAGCCCTCCAAGATGATACTCGGGTTTTATCGGAACCGATCGAAATTTCAATCCCCGAACGCCATTTACACCATAATGCACAGCTAGTGGTTCATTAAGGTAAGCAAAATCGGAGTCGACGATATTCATGATGCTCAAGTTCTTGCTAATCAGTTCACCAATAAATCCCACCGTTTCCTCGTGCATGTAGTCACGAATAGTCGGGCGAAAAAGCTGCTCCTGACCACGTCTCTCCCCAACGTGTACGGTATAGAGAAACCGGGGAAAGAGATCATGATTAATGTTTACCGTTTTCATCTTGGATATACTCAGCCACTGGGTACTAAAGTTTTCCACAAAACTGACGGCACGTTTATCCGCGAGGAGTCGACGCGTCTGAACCTCAATGATTGCGGGATCATTCAACTCCCCTGAGGCAGCAAGATTAAACAGCTCCTCATCAGGCATACTTCCCCATAGAAAATAGGAGAGTCGAGAAGCAAGTTCGTATGGCTTCGCAGCGGCGGCTTGATCAATTACCGTGTGATAAAGAAACTGCGGTGAGATCAGCATCATCGCGAGCGTTTCCCTCATCGCCTGTTCGAGAGTGTCGAATTCAGCAATATAGATTTTGTAGATCTGAAAATAATGATCAACTTCTTCCCTATCAACAGGTCGCCGGAACGCTCTCGTCATAAAGCGTTTGATAACCTCATAAACATACTCGTCGGTCTTTGAGTCACGCAGAGGTGATTCAAAGAGAATCCGTCGATGGTGCTCTGGTGGCCAGTCATCGATCACTGGGGCCTCAAACTCGAGCGACTCAAGGATCACGCGGGGAGCTTTGACGCTCCAAGCATCGTCAAAGCCGCTCTTGCGGTGGTCGTTGAGTTCTCCATTATCAAAAATATTCTGGGCCGTGATAGTAATACTGGGAGGACGTATCTTATTCCTGTGATTACTCGCTGGCTGGACAGGGATGTTTTCAATGCGCCCCCGAAACTCAAACTCCTCAGGTTTGTCAGAAGTGTTTGTCAGATGAATAGTTCCCACTTCCTGATAGATGCCCGAGCCTGAATCATGGCGAAGGTCCGTACCCATCACTAAGCGAAGTGCCACTTCCTGAAACCCTGACGGAAAATTCCCCGATGCCTTTACGCGAATTCTGAACTCACCTGTCTTGGGCCAGCTTTTCAATTTGACCGTTTCCCGGCCAACGCCAGGTCCTTGATAGACGCCGATCTCAGCCTGAGTTAATCCTTTTTTCCCAGGTTGACCATGTTCCCACTTCGCTATGGTTTGGTGAAGTTCCGGTTCACCATGATCAACAATCGCACTTGCCATAGCCTTGAGTGCCGCCTCCTTATAGCGAACTAACTGGTCCGGTCCAATCATCATGAATTCCGAAGTGTTATGGAAATGATATGGTCTATCAGGATCAACGAGAAGGTTCTTGGACAGCTCAAGTTCAAGACCCAATAAGTCCCGCATCGTATTCTGATACTCAAAATTTGTCAGCCGACGTGTCGTTACGGCCATCGGGGTCTCGCTCGCTTTTTTGACATAGTCACGGAGACTAGAGTTAATCCACTTGATGGTGGCAGCGCGATTCTCTGCACTTGGCCGATTCTCTTCCCCTTCCGGTGGCATATCCTCATGCTCTAAAACATCGAGAATGAGCTCCCATCGTTCCAAATCCTGACCTCTAGCCAAGTCACCATCGAGACTGTGCAAGGTAATCTTACCTTTACTTTTTTCCGGTCCATGGCATTCAATGCAATAATTTTTAAAGAACGGTTTAATTTGTGATTCAAAACCTGTTTTCCCTGAAGGGATATCAGCTGCAGAGGCTACCCCAGAAAAAAACAGACAAACCGATGCCGATTTAAGCACTACTTTGATGCGGGTGCGTAGTGAATAAAATTGCATCATTAGTCGATTATTTTTCCACTATTTCAGTGAAGGCATTTTTTGTTCCTCAATTTGCAAGGAGAGATGGCCACGTGGCGGTTGAAGTCCACGACGCGGATGATTGTAACGCAAGAAGCTGGTCACCGCGAGAGTGACCTTCCCTCCTTTTATTTCATCGCGTAAATCACTATAAATATAGCACCCGCGAGGCTGCCCACCCTGCCTGACTGCGACTCCAGTTTCTGACTTGCCCAGCAACTTACCATTGAGATAGATCGCGTAACCTTCGCCGGAATTCACGTGAGCCGATCCACCAACCACGATACGATAACGATGATCTTTCTTTAGTGGCGGAAGTTCCACTGTCGCACGAACTAACAGGACCTCCTTTTCCCATAAAGTCTGTGGTCTTTCACTGCACCGACAAAATGTCGCAGTGCATGTCTCTAATAGCGGCACTACCTTGCCGTCTAGTTGTCCGAATGGTTGTAGACCTTTTTCCCAGCCTGCCTTATCTGCATCGAACTTAGGCATGTTCCAAATCTCCATACCTGTAGGATAGGTTACTTTACGGTAGCGACTTCCTTTCTCCTTTGGAAGAATCTCTTTCGGATCAAAGCTGTAGTAGCTCCACTGCACTTCGTTAAAATCAGGACCAAAGGAGCGCCAATCGTAGTCGTCGAGTCCGGCCGCACGGTAGCAATTTTCAAGCCCATACATCACACCACGCAAAAACTGATTTTCTCTTTGCGGCCGCTCACCGGAAGCTTCTTGAAGTAGGACCTTACTGTAACGCGGATTGGCAACATAAGCAGCTACGATACCATCAAGAATAATTGACTT
This sequence comes from Verrucomicrobiales bacterium, assembly GCA_014239335.1. Taxonomy (GTDB): domain Bacteria; phylum Verrucomicrobiota; class Verrucomicrobiia; order Verrucomicrobiales; family DEV007; genus EC70. Next base: position 10,891 of record JAAZZC010000029.1, on the reverse strand, counting down.
TAACGCTTTCTGCGTAGCGGATTTTTTCTCTTCGGAAAGCTCATTTCCCTTCTCTACAATAACACGTTTAGGACGTGGAGCTAGCGGCAATGGTTCCGCTTTGCCACCGAGAAGCCTGACCATCGCACGGCCCAAAGCATCTCCAATCAACATGTAAGTCTCGGCGTTACGATTGTAATGATAATCTTCACCCTTTGGTGACTCGTCAACCTCACGCCAAAAATCACGAGTATCAACTGACGCAACGGTACCTGCATACCCTGGATGCTTTTTTGTATCACTTATAGCCATCTGAGCTTGATGAATATTCAGAAACTTCTCCTGCATGTTGTGCCCACCGAATCCGATAGTGGCAACCACTACTGGCAGCTTTGGGGTATCGAATTCTTTGCGGACATCATTAATCAGGTTAGCAAGATGTTTCTCATATTCTTCGATCAATACCTCGCTGAAGCTGTCCTTGTGGCCCTGGAACCATACAAAACCAGCAATTTCATAACCCTGGTTCTTGTAATCCGGGACGACCTTGGCAATGTTATTCAAAGTCTTGCGAACGCCTTCAATCATCAGCTTATATTCGGCTGATTCGAACTGATTATCAGGATCAGTTCGCCCACTAGATGGTGGACGAAAGTCAAAGCCCAGCGAGCGATTACCTTGTGCAGTCTTTATCAATAGGACCTGCTCTCCATGAAACGTACCAAGTACATGGCCAAATCCGAGTTCTGGTCCAATGGACTTACCATTGGATGTGGCACTAAGGGGTGAACCCTTGCCATCCTTCGCAAGCCGCGCCTCTTGAAAATAGACATCTTGTCGAACAGTCCATTCGCTTTCTGCATCAAGTAACCAGGGAAAATTACCCTCCCTTTTAACTACTGCCTCGAGGTCACCGTTGCCCAAAAGATCCGTCTTCTGCATCCAGAACCTCGGTGGGACGCCCTCGAATCCGGAAATCTTGAAATTATAACGTTTCCCTGATTGAAGTGTGATAGCTTGCTTGACCGGCTTGCCACCCAACTCGCGACGATAAACTTCCTTACCATCAATTTGCATGAAACAGTAAGAATTATCTCCAAATCCGCAGTTCAAATGGTAAATCCCATTTAAAGAAACCTCGAACTGCCCTCTTGAAATCTGTTTCGTCACTGTCTGGCCCTCACTATTAAAAACTACAAGAGGAGAAGTCTTATAATTACCAACCTTGAAAATCTGCAAGGGGCTGTCGGGAACATTCGGGTCTGAGCTAAGGAAAACTCCATCGTATATATTTTTAGCTCCGCTCAAATTACCCATCCCAACCATGTTTGACTGACCGGCAAGAATATAAACTTTGACTGGCTTAGAGGAATCACCAGGAAGACCGTCATGATTTGGTAGGGGAAAAGGAATTTCCTTTGCTTGAGATTTAAAAGGAATGCTGAGAACTGCTGTGACAATAAGTATTATGAAGCTTTTTTTATTCATATTTTGGTGTTATTTCACTTTCCTCCAAGGAGGTTAAGCATTGACTTACCCATGGCCAGCCCGATGTCCATATAGGTTTGTGCATTCCCATTATAATGACTGTTTGATGCTCCCCCCTGACTCAAAGGATGAGTGTAAACAGTCGACACATTCCCTTTAAACTGAGAATATTTACCGGCCTCTCCATCCACAGCGAGTTGAGCATTTAAGATAAGCCTTTCATTTTTATGAGATGTATCCCTACTTGTCTGACCTAGAGTACCTATTACAAATTTTGCATCTGGTGCCTTAAATTCATTGCGCAATGTATTGATTAGGTGAACAAGATTCTTCTCGTACCGATTTGCATGACCAGAATTGTATCGATCCTTATCACCCTGCCACCAGGCAAACCCCTTAATCACATACCCTCTTCCCTTCCAGTGCGAAAAATTTTCATCAAAGTTATTTAAAACTTTCTTAGCTGCTCCAAAACAATCATCATACTGTTTACCAGCGTACCAGTTGATTGGCTTCGGTTCTGTTCCCTTATCCCACGTGTCAGGCGATTGTTTGTATCCAGCATAAATCTTTCCATCGAACTCGTACTGTTTACTACCGGGAGGAAGAAAATCCCATCCTAAAGAACGGTTACCCTGAGATGCCTTAAGGATCAAAACCGGTTCTTCATGATGGTTTCCTAATATATACCCAAAACCCAACTCAGGCCCAATTTTTCCAGAATCGGCACTCAGCCAACGACTTCCCGCTGCAGCGATAACTCCCTTGTAGTAGACGTCATCTCTCGCAATCCACTGACCCTTATTATTTTTTAAATAAGGATACATACCCTTAAAATTGACTAGAGAAGTGAGCGTACCTGGGACATCAAGTCTCACAATCCAGCCTAATCCATTGGCATCGTTAGTGAAATAAGTGATTTTGAATGGAACTTTTTTACCACTCTCAAGTTTTATCGCGCTACGAAAAATTTCTCCTCCAACCTCCTTGCGGTGCACCACTTTTCCACCAACCTCCATAACATTTTCCATTGAACCTCCATAACCGGGTCGAAATTCATAGGTCCCGGTTTCTTTTACCTTCACAAATCCTCTTGTTACTCGAGTTCCTCCACCCGGATATGGAGTGGGCTCGGTTCCACCAAACTTTTCTAATTTAAGAACCTTTAGTGGTTCTAAATTATCATAATCAACCTCCGAATCATATACCCCTTCATATACCGAAACCTCTGGATCTAAAAATTGTTCACCCCAACGACTACTCCCACCATCAACTTTTCCAGCTCCAACCATATTAGATTGTCCTGAAAGAATATAAACACTTATAGGTTTAGAGTTTACTGCGCCATTGTTCAATTTCTCCGCAACACTGATTGAGTGCATAAAAAAAATAAGAGCAACCGATATATAAATATTTTTAAACATGGAATAATTGTAATTAGTCGTTGTTATCGAACAACTTATTTGATTTGTTCAGCTAACTCTACTGCAATAGCTTTAATACTCTTTGGCCATTGATCGAAGTAAGTGACTTTAGCTCCATCAATTTTAGGAAGTTTAATATTTTCAACTAAACTCTTTTTGGGATGCGCATAAAGAAACGGTGCTTCTTGTTGGCCATAAGTTTCAAGTAAACTCTTGGCATATATTTCTAATTCTGCAGCATACTCAGAGGGATCCTCACCTATATTACTCTCAGACGGCACCCATATGACGCCAGAAACGGCCATCGGCGTTAATGGGCTAACACACCAATTATAGGTATAAGTCGGAATAGTATCCGAACGGACCGATTCACTCTTACCTGCCTCAGGAAATGAAGGTGCTTGAAGAGGGAATTCAGAATAATCGCCATTGGTCTCAAGTGCACTGGATATTATTTGAGTAAAATTCCTAACCTCGTTTATATGTTTTGATAGAGCACTTATTGCAATATCAGAGCCTGGAAACTGAAGAAACAACTCATCCAATCGAGTCTTGAACTCCAAATTCTTAATACTTTTAACTCCTTTGTATGAAGTCCAGGATAATGGTGAAGAAAGCTGACCGTTCCGCCCCCCACTTCCAGACGACATTGTAATAAAGCCTTGGGGAATTCCGGGCCTGTTCAACGTTTTAGCAAACTCATAGGCGAACGCCGTAACTCCATTATTTTCTTTGGCATAGTCAGCCGTTAACCAGTGAGATCGATACTTTCCACTACCGGTCTCAAAGCGACGCTTTCTGGGAGTCGGAAAACTACTGGCCTTTGTCTTTCTGCAGAACTCCCTTACTATCGGCATTGTTTTTGGAAGAATCGCTTCTTTGTCTCGTACATTAAAAGGCCACTCAGAAGTAAGTAGAGTCGACCCGGTCAAATACCAAACATCACCAATAAGAATATCACTAACGGTTCTCTCAAAACCATGACTAGACTCAACCTTAAGAGTGATTGGTTCGATAGAAGCCTCCCTTGAGGGAAAGGATGCCGACCACTGATCCAATTCATTAGCCTTCACCTCCTTGATAACTCCATCCAGTGATACGGTTAACTGGACACCTTTATTGGCATGCCCCCAAACGCGAATAGGTTGATTGCGCTGTAAAATAACACCATCTCGATAATACTCTGCTACCTGCAAAATCGGATAATCAGGATCAGTCCATCGTGCGTATTTAGCTTTGAGAGCGGCCGCCTTTTCCAGATCATCTTCCTCAAAAACAAATTTTCCATTAATTAGGGCAAAGGGAGTTGCTGGCAAACCTGCCTTATTATAAAGATTAGACTGCTCCGGAACTGCGCTATAGGCATATTGCACCCCGATAGGAATGGATACATCAGGTGAAATTACTTCAACAAAGTCACCAACAATTTTTGCTTCGGCTGGATACCATTTCTTATCCTCCCCGCATAAGCGAAAATGATTAAGTTTATCTTTTGGTGTTGGTAACGCTGGCTCAACAAACTTTCCAGGCTCCTTACGCTCCTTTGCTAACCCTTTACTTCCGACCATCAATCCACCAAAAAGACTATCCTTCTCAAACGACACTAAGACTTTATTCCCCTCAATCTTGTAGTCTTTATAAATAGGACCAGTATAAGGGATATCTTTTTTGTACTGTTTATTGAGAGCCCATCTCGCCATCCTAATCCCAGGGTGGAGTTTATTGTAGTAATGGATACCACCAGGATTAGCAGAGTTAATATCTGATTGAATGACCATGCCCACATTCTTTCTGTTATTAACAAAGAACATGTGCTGGACTTGACGTATGTCAGCGAATCCAACATTGTTCGGATCTGCTGATCCATAAGGTTGCATCTGAGTAAAATAAAAAGGCATTTCTGGCATCCCCCAAGCATCTCTCCAACCATTAATCAAAGCCTCCATCCTCGCGGCATAAATTCTTCCATCTCCACTGTTACTTGTTCCTTGGCACCAAATCGCACCCCTAATACCATAAGGAATTACTGGAGCAATTTTTCCATTAAAGAACTGCGATGGGCCTCTCCACATACCGGAAATACCAGGCAGATTGGGCCGAGCCGGCACCTTACCTCCTAACTCTGATAACTTACCGGCCTCTTTTTGCCAACTCTTCAAATCAGCATAGTAATCCTCAAAGGCTTTCTGGCCTTGCTTCAGTAATGGGTCAGCATTCAAAATGAGATCAGCGTCACCTTTGAGTTTAGGGTGTGCGACAATGGCTCTACGTTGGGTAAAAGCCTCAATCCGAGTATTACTATGGGCACTTAAAAGAATACCTATTGGAATTTTTAATTCTTTATATAAATCATAAGCAAAAGAAAGCGACAATGCGGAGAATCCACTAGCCAATGACGATTTTTTCCACCCTCCATCAGAGGTGCCCTTCTTTTGGGGATAAAGCGCGGAAACAGTATTGATATTTATCTCCCTGATTGGCAACTCCTCCTTTGATGAAGTTATTTCTTTTACTAACTCATTGCACATACTTTTACCTGCTATCCACACCATGTTGGATTGACCTGAGGAAAACCATACCTCACCAACCAACACCCCCTTCAATGTGATTGACTTTCCTTTATCATTGCTAACCTCCATCAACTGCTCATTCAAAGAAGCTTTTAATGGATCAAGTTTCACCATCCAGTCACCCTGTTTGTCAGCGATAGCCTTTTTATTTTGACCAGAAAATTTAACAGTAATTTCACTTCCTGAAATGTCTTGCCCCCATACTGGGACTTTCGTATCCCTTTGAAGTATCATGTTGTCAGTAAAAGGAACTGCTAACTGAAAATCATGCTCATCGGAAAACGCATATATTGATGACGTTAAAATTAACAGGAGAGTGATTATGATCTTATTCATAGTGAATAATTTTAGGAGAAATATTTCTAAAGCTTTAATGTTATTTTCTGCTGAGCACTAATAGCTGAGACTGCCACCCTGGCTTGTTACGAGTTCCAAACCCACCGGATTCAACAAAAAGATAATCTTCACCTTGGATATTATGAGAAGTCATTTTGAGGGCTTGAAATTTAGTGAGATCCATTAGGGTATTTTTGGACCAGACAAAAACCGGGCTATTGGTCTTACCATGATTATTGAATGTCATTTCACTAAAAATGGACCGGTTAACTCTTGTCTTTTTCTTTGGATCAAATTCATCAACTTTGGCAACCTGAGCAATCACCTTCCATGATCCCAAAATATTTTGGTTATTAAAAAATTCACCATCCCATCGATATTTGATGGCTAAGGCTGATTTTTCTCGATCCTCAGGGTCTTGCCCTACTTGCCATTCAGACGACAGCATCGGAATGAGAGAGGCCGACTTAAAGACCAGCTCGTCGCTCATTGGTGGCAATTTTTGCTCCTCTATATGAAGACTTATCTTCCCCTGTGGGATTGATTGTGTGGGTTTTACTTTGTACTTGTCGTTGAAACGCAGGAAAGTCTTTAGGGCAATACAAACATTTCCACTTTTAAAATCATCCATAAATTCTTTTGTAATATAGGCTCCTTTGGGCAGTCCTCCTGAACCTCTTCCATTGCAGGTCTTGGTCTCGATTAAAGGCCTTCCGTTCACATAAACGATATGCCCTCCTCCTGAACCAACATGATTACCATCATTGATTCTTAACCGATAACGATGTCCCGGTTTGATCGGAGGAACTTTGAAATTTTGTTTAATAAGTAATACTTCCTTTTCCCAAAAAGTATTAACCTTTGTACCTCCATAACATTCCGGGCCATTACAGCTAGGGCCACACTTATGAATGGGCTTGTCGGGAACCTTTCCCATATAGTGACCAAAAGGGCTTTTGCCGGTTTTAAAAACACCAGTCTGATCAAAAGTCGCATCCACCTCAGTTTTAAACCAATCTTCCATACCATTAGGAAGCGTCACATCACGGTACCTCGTAATAAGCTGATCGAATGGCACTCGCTCCGAGGCGATTGGATCAAAACTGTGATAATTCCATTCAGCCTCTCGTAAATCCATGAAAATATTCCATCCATAATTCTTATCGCCTACCCTACTATAAAGAGCAGCTAATCCATCAACAGCATCACGGGATCCTCCGGGATAACCGGATTGCATTTCTCCCCCTGCCAATTTCCTTAAATTTTCGCGATTCCTACCAACGTATTCAGGAATTAACTCATTCATGATAATTGGATTGATGGCCTCTTTGAGTTTTGATCCAAAACGACTTGAATCAGCATTAAGGAACAACTCCTTGTAGGGAAGAATCTCATTTGGTTGTCGTTCCCGAGAAACCTCATAAAGAACGTCTAAACCGCCTGGCACAGAGGCCAAAGATTCAGCTATTGCCTCCAAATGAAACTCATAAGTTGATGTTGTGTCCAATCCGCCCGGGGCTTTTTTTGAACCACCATAACTAGTAAAGCTATACTCTAAAGTTTTTGCAGCCAACTGCTGAACATCTGGTGTAGCTTTTGCAATTCTTTCTCTAATCGCCTTGGTCAGACCTCTCGTCACTGAGACCCTTTGATTATTACGGATTAGATCTCCGATTGCGGGAAGAATTTTTTTATAACATCGTTGATCAGTTACTACTGGCGTCAAAGCAGTAAGAGCTGCGTTTTTGAGCCAGTTCTCCTCATGCTTCAAGTATGGCAAAAGTAAATCTACAAGAGGTGAAATCTGATCCACCGAACCGTGACCTATAATTTGGAGAGCCGCGTCCTTGATCCACCACGACTCTTTTTCATCCTTTAAAGCATTGACTGCATTATCAAAGACATCAGTAGTAATCAATTCAGGCTTGTGTAAAACGGCACTCATGATAGCCCTTCTAATGCGAGGGTCACTGTGATTTAAAAATTCATTCACCAATTCACCGCGGACCTTACCTCCTCCTGATTTCCATCCAATATAACCGCTATTTATCCCTATGGCTTTAAATGCTGCTATATGTCTTACATTATAATCTTGATGATGAATATACTGACGAATTTCTTCATTAGTGGGTTGCCTCTTGCCATGAAAATTTCGTATAAATCCAAGACTTGAATCATCGGCCAAAGTCTCTTTTGATAGGTCCTGTTTTTTACCATTCTTTTCAGGAACTGCATCCAGAGAGAGAAAAAGATTATCCTGATCGGCACCCCATATCTGCTTGGGTAAATTATAAGGCTTGGAGAACTTTGTAGGAGGGGCTCCTGAAACGCGCAAGGTCTTTCTTGGAATAGTATAAGTCAGTGGATATGCCACACCCCATAATTCTTTATCATAACCTGATCCACCAAGGATACCAAAAGATCCATCATAGCGTCGCGACAGGTCATAATGCCACTTACGATTATCCATAAACTCACGGTACTTCTGTGGTTGTTTATCACAGAGCAATCCCATTGCTGCGCTTCTCCATATTTCACCAATCCCTCCACCGGTATGACCGTGTAGCATGAAGCTCGTAGTATAAAAACTTTGGATGGCGCATGCGTCACGTGCCATAGAATAAATCGTTTCCCCATCATCTTGCGTCAACGCCGCGGCAGCAGCCATCGCAAATGCTAATTTTCCATTTTTTCCATTATCCACAAAACCGACCTCAGGTCGATCATCACCGTAGGGATTGTTACCTCGGCCTGCGTAACGAAAAAAGTGTCGTAGAGATCCTAAAAAAGTTTTGTCAGGTATAATGGCTCCGCATTCTTTTGCCAGCATAAGAAAAGTAACAACATGAGTCCCAGCAGCATTAAGATGACCTTGCCCATAACTCGTCAGGGCACTTCCTCTTCCGGCCCAGCCATCATTATGCTGAGAACTCACTGCGTTATCGACCCATCCTTGTATATTTTTTAATATGATAGGATCTCCAGTACGTAGGTAGCATTCGGCTAAAGCAATACCACCATAACCTATGTACCAAGGATACTTGTGAGCGGGAACTCTTTTGGCCCACTCATGAACAAACTTCTGATCATTTGCATCACCAGTGGAAAGTAGAAAAAGCATTCCTATGCCGCCAAGACCTTCAGTAGACTTAGGCTTCTTCAGATATTCAGAAACTTGACGAATAATCTTATCAGACTTCGTACAATCAATCGGCCAGGTTTCACTGTACCGACCCAGAACAGGAATACTCAATGTCACAGGTTTGGACATTCCTTTGATTTTAAACTGAACAATACCATCGGTTGCTTCAGCGTCTGCTAGAATACTTCCCAGCTGAATGCGTGGATCAATTTCAGCAAGTCCATTCCCATTAATTCTTTCAATAATTTGCCCCACAGTAAGCTTGCCAGATATGTCAGCCGGTGAACCCTCCTCAATATTATTTATCCTTATTACAAACGCTGGCTGAATCAAATCCAAACCTATGCCAACTGGGCCAAATCTCTTAATGACTTGAAGCGATTTTTTTTCGTCAGGCCGGGTAGAAAAAATAGCGTTAGGGTTCTTATAAAATTTTACCTCAGCAGAGCTTCCAAGTGGGTAAATTAATAAAGAGATTAGAAAAATTAAAAAAGGACGAATCATTTTTTATTTATAGATCTTTTGTTTTTGACAGACCTAACCACTTTCGATTTTAGCCTTATAATTACTTCCTCTCCTAAATCTGGTAACAATTTGGAATTCACTTTCCAGATAAGTTTATCATTTTCGTGACCGCTAAGTTCTGAAAGACACAATAGCTCATCACCAAATGTCGAAACAGAGATCACATTACCAGTATCCTCACACAAATACTTTTTGGAACCTTTAGCTCCATCAATCAAATGCGATCCCGCAAAAATAAAATTATCAGGGAATTGTTTCTTTTCCTTAACTGCGACAGCCTCCAATTGAGGGGCAACAGGAGAAACAAAATCACTGATTGGATATTCTCGAATCATTCCATCCTCATCAGAAAAAACAACGGACACAATAATTTTATCGCCTGCCGGATCTACTGAAACCCAACGGACATCCTTCTTTTTCTGCACTCTTTTCATTGCTGGATTACCAGGCTTTGAGCCCATCAGCAACAATGCTGTATGTATATGTAGGGGCCGAGCAGATGTACAAAAAATTGACTCATGCTCTTTGCTGTTATCGGTACACAAAATGAGTTCTAAAACACCTTCGAGAAGGCAAACGTTTGCGAAAACATCAACACTCCACTCTTCAAGATTTAATTTAATGCCAGGTAAATTTAACTTATTCAGGGCGTCCTTTGCTTCTGGAGTAAGTTTCTCTCCACCCAAACCGACACATGGAAGGAAAAGAATCCCGATGATAAATTTAAGAAATGAAACCATTTTAATTAAGTTCAAAAGAACACACTAACATTCCAATTACAATAAAGTTTTTCTTTCAGTCTGTCTCCTATAAGGGATTAAAAAACAACATAAAACTTTTACTAGCATAGAGCAGAAAATTTATGGAGCTTGAATAACAATAGTTTAGTTTAAACCATGAAACACATCATAACGACCTTTCTTGGAATCTGGCTCTCCTCAATTTCATTTAGCGCCGAAACTAAACCATTCCCCTCCGAAAATCTGCGCCTATGGTTAATGGCAGATGCCGGCATCACTACTGAGGATAATTCCAAGGAAGGAGGAAGCAAAACCGATGTCACTCGGTGGGTCGATCAGTCCGGAGAAAGCATCGAACTCAATCCCGCTTACGAGTCACCAACCACTCGTCCATCACTTGTTAAGAAAGTTTCTGAAATTGGTGGGAAACCTGCTCTCCAGTTCAGCGGCAAAGGCGGAAGCAATTTCGAAATCACTGATGCATTAATCGGGCGCTTCAAAAAACCTTTCGACCTTAATCGCGGCACTGTCTTTCTAGTAGCTAGCATACCATTTATACCTATCATTTCTCCCCTGACCCTCAGTGCAACCGCTGACTCTAAGACTGGCCGTGGTGGTCTTGGCATACGTAGAGGCGGCAAATCAGACAGTTGGTTCTGTGTTCATTACGGAGGACCAGGAAATGGT
>JAAZZC010000194.1 GCA_014239335.1 Verrucomicrobiales bacterium | reverse complement strand
GCTTTCGGGGTTCCTGCATTTCCTGTCGACACACATATTCATCGTTTGGCTCAGAGATGGGGTCTTAGTAGCGGGAAAAATGTTACGCAGACAGAGAAGGATCTAAAGAGGCTATTCCCTGAGATGAGCTGGAACAAATTGCATCTCCAAATAATTTTTTATGGCCGAGAGTTTTGCACGGCGTGGGGATGCGACGGCAGAGTTTGTGATGTTTGTAAGCACCTTTATCCGGACCGTAAGAGGCCGAAGAAGACGAAGCGACCCTAATTTTCTTGTTCTATTTGTCGGGAATGTCGGGCCTCTCTGTGCTTAAGGTGATTAAATTTTCAGCAAATTTCACACTGTTTATTTTCTTCAAGGAGTCTTCAAAGTGCTCATCATTTTTATACATTTCAAGTTGATCCTGGGTTCTCCATTTTTGTAATAAGTTCTCAGGCATTGATAATCCGTCACTGGATTTGAAATTGCTGACGCGAAGGAATACCGCTCCATTTAATACTTCTAACTTTAAAATCATCTCGCCGTTCCAGTATTTTCTTTCCTGCCAAGGGAGGAACTTTCGCATTTTTCTTGAACACAGGGCCGTGATGGTTCCGTCAGATTTGATTCCTTTGAAGAAGTACTCATTTCGTAGATCTGATAGATAGCTATCGTTTGCGATCAGAATATTGATGTCTTTGACTGACAGAGTCAGTTCAGTTGTCTCAGATGAATCGGAATTTATCTGCTGATCGAACGTTTTTATTTTTGATCTTATACTATTAAGTTCAACTTCCGTTCCTTGCTCTTCAGGTATCTCAAGGGGCTCGGTGTTACTGTAAGGAATTAATTCTTCTAGGTGCCTCGCCCCACTCATTATGATCTGTATGACTATTCCAGTCATGAAGGCGAGGAGGAGACATAGAATTACACAGCCCAATTTGGGGAAATTACTTCCACTTCCTTTTCGTTCATTGTCCTTTATAATTATTTCTTCTGTGCTCATTGAGTTTACTGGTATCAAGTATAGGCGATTTAAAGAATCGTCCACTTGAACCTTTTAACTTAGGGAGGAGACTATTTTATTAATGCGAGTTTTGGTAGCCATGTCAGGAGGAGTGGACAGCAGCGTAGCTGCTGCCCAGTTAATTAATGAGGGGCATGAAGTGGTTGGAGCGTACATGAAGAATTGGATAAATGAGGAAAATATTATTGGGGATTGTCCTTGGCAGCAGGACATTGTGGATGCTCGCGCAGTTGCAGATCATCTTGACATTGATTTTCGGGTAGTAAATATGATGGATGAATATCGTCAAAGAATCGTAAAATATTTACTAGAAGGGTATGAGTCTGGAATTACACCTAACCCGGACGTGATGTGTAATCGCGAAATGAAATTTGGGGTATTTCTTGATTATGCTAGAAGCGAAGGTTTCGAGGCCGTAGCAACTGGTCATTATGCGAGGATTAGATCAAATGATAACGGGACACGTGATATTCTTTGCGGGATTGATCCTAATAAGAATCAGACGTATTTTTTGGCTCTTTTGAATCAGGATCAGGTCCTTCATGCTCTTTTCCCAATTGGACATTTACTTAAAAAAGAGCTGCGGGATCAAGCCGATCAGCTAGGACTTCCAAATGCTAAGAAAAAAGATAGTCAGGGCATTTGTTTCATAGGTGAGGTGAAGATGTCTGATTTTTTACAAAATTACGTTGATGATAGTCCTGGTTCAATCGTTAATCTTGATGGAGAAGTTCTCGGAGAGCACCGTGGTTTACATTTATACACTTTGGGTCAGCGCAAAGGTATAGGAGTCCCCTCGAATACTTACCGTGAGGCTTATGTCGTAGTGGGGAAGAGGGCCGAAGAGAACGAATTGATTGTGGGCTTTTATCGAGAGGACACACCATATCTTTATGGCTCAAGGTGCAGTATTGGGAGTTTATCTTTCGTTAAGAGGAAGC
>JAAZZC010000139.1 GCA_014239335.1 Verrucomicrobiales bacterium | reverse complement strand
GGAACCTTCTGGCTCTCCGACAATCCTGAAAAGGAAGGCACTATGTCATGGGGTAATAGTATCCCTCGTATTTGCACGTGGGGACGATTCAAGGATAAGAACACGGGACGCACCTTCTTCCTCTACAACACCCATTTTGATCATCAGAGTCAAGCGTCCCGGGAAAAAAGCGCTGTGCTTTGTCGTGAAAGAATAGCCGCCCGCAAACCGGGTGACGAAGCCGCCATCTTCATGGGAGATCTCAATGCTGGAGAAGGCAATCTTGCCAATAAGACCCTTGGAGAATCTCTTCGTGATACCTTTGGTGAGCTGCACCCCGAGGTGAAATTGCGGGGTACTTTTGGTGGTTGGAAAGGAAGGTCTGACGGCAATCGGATCGACTACATCTATGTCACGTCGAAAGGCTGGAAGATCGTCGAAGCGGCAATCCTACGAGATCATTCCATTGACAATCGGTACCCCTCTGACCACTATCCAGTAAACGCTAGATTAATTCTGGAATGAGCGATGAGGAGATAAGTGAATTATGACCCATGACCCAGGAACAGTGACCACCGAACAGGGCAAAGGATGAAGGAATCACGGACACTAGTTACGGACACTTGAGTCTTTGAACTCCTTGAAAAGAATTGACTGAGCATTTCATACGATAGTAATTCAGATTTATTTTAGATATGCCACCAGATGTAAATGAGGCTTGCCCTTTGTTGCCGTCTATTGAGAAACCTGTTAGCGCTAAAGATTCCAGAGCCATTGGGCAAGAAAGGGGAGAGTCTTTTTACAAAATGTGTCTCGAATATGCGCAAACAAAATGGATTAAGGGATTGCCAGCTCAGGCCCTTTTGCAATTGAACCGAGCGATGTCTACTGATCTTTCGGGTGACGAAGAATATTTGCAGCAGTATGCGATTCCCTATGCTTCCGTTAAATGGATTTTGATGGACCGTCCTGAAAAGAGGGGGCAATTTCTGGCAAATCCTCGCAGGCATTGGCAGCACTATGCAACGAGAATGTCTGGTCCGCGTGCCGAAATAAGAACTTGGCGATCTTGGGCTTGTTTTGCAATTGCTTCCCGGGTTTTACCTGATTCTAAATTTCCTAAAGACATGCAGCAAATAGAGGAAGAAGGAATAATTATACCTGATGAAAGTGAGATTGAAGATATGCTTTATCTTATTGGTTTAGTAGGGGAATGCGAAATATGGAAAAAAGTAATTAAAAGCTAAAATTCATGAATTAAAGGGTTGTTATTGTTGGTTTTTTTAACACTTCTCATTGTTCCCTCTTGACGGTCATTGCTTGGCGGGGAATGATCACGGTCCAATGTCATCTGAAGCATTTCCAGAAATACAGAAAATTCAATACGAGGGTCCAAGTTCAAAGAATCCTCTCTCATTCAAACATTATAACGCTGATGAGGAAGTCGGTGGTAAGGCAATGAAGGAGCATATGCGTTTTTCAGTTGCTTACTGGCATGCGATGCGCAATCCACTTGCTGATCCTTTTGGAGGAGGGACTGCCCAACGGCCTTGGGATGATGGAAGTGATTCTGTTGAGAATGCTCAGAACAGAGCCCGAGTTGCATTCGAATTCATGGAAAAATTGGGCGTGGAATATTATTGTTTTCATGACCGGGACGTTGCTCCTGAACTTAATACTCTTGAGGAATCAAATGTTGCTCTTGATGCCGTGGTAGATGTATTAGCTGAGGAACAGGAACGAACAGGGATAAAGTTATTATGGGGAACGGCGTGTCTGTTCGCTCATTTTCGTTATAATCAGGGTGCGGCTACAAGTCCCAATGCCGATGTCTTTGCCTATGCTGCTGCACAAGTTAAGAAGGCGATGGAAGTGACTCATAGGTTGGGTGGAACAGGTTATACATTTTGGGGAGGCAGAGAGGGCTACTCGACATTATGGAACACTGATCTTAAACGTGAGTTGGACCATCTAGCCAGATTGCTGCACATGGCGGTGGATCATAAAAAGAAGATTGGTTTTGAGGGACAGTTTTATATCGAACCAAAACCAAGAGAGCCTTCGACGCATCAATACGATTCTGATGCGGCGGCTTGCCTTAACTTTTTGCGTGAGCATGATCTCCTTGATCATCTGAAACTTAACCTTGAGACAAATCATGCAACGCTAGCCGGGCACACAATGATGCATGAAATGCGGGTAGCGGCTTCTGCTGGAGCTCTTGGATCTGTGGATGCGAATACGGGAGACGAGCTCATCGGTTGGGACACTGACCAGTTCCCAACGGATATCTATCTCACAACACAAATAATGTTGGAGATTCTTGAAGTGGGTGGATTTACGACTGGGGGACTTAACTTCGATGCCAAGTGTCGAAGGGAAAGTTTTGAACCGGTTGATTTATTCCATGCTCATATTGGAGGGATGGATGCATTTGCTCGAGGTTTAAAAATTGCGCATGCAATTCGTGAGGATGGGCGTCTCAGTGATTTCGTTAATGACAGGTATTCGAGCTATAATTCTGGGATCGGAGCAAAAATTGAATCTGGTGACGTTGGTTTTGAGGAACTTGAAGCGCATGTTTTGGCTAATGGTGAACCAGATCTTAAGAGCGGTCGTCAAGAAATGTTGGAGAATCTGATTAACGAATTCATCTAAGACGTTTCAACTGCACCTAGAGTGCGATTAAGCGAAGCTATCTTCGTTTCACTGTATTTTTTGCGAAGATGTTTTTCAGAACGGATCCGAATCAACCGGGAACACTACGTTTTCAGTTATTCGGTTTCCCTATTGCTATTCATTGGTCCTTTTGGGTAATACCTATCCTATTTGGTGCGGGCGGGGGAGGAGATCCGGTCGAACAGACGCGGGCATTATTAATACTGGTTATCGTTTTTTTTATTTCGATTCTTGGTCACGAATTGGGTCATGCATTCGCTTATCGAAGGTACGGAGGGAGGCCAAGTATTCTTATTCATGGGATGGGTGGGATGGCGTCCGTGCATGGTCACTACACAAGGAAACAAAAAATAATAATTACTATTGCTGGGCCCTTGTTTGGATTTGCGATGGCACTAATATGTTATGGGATTTTACTTTTACCGATTAACTGGCAATCAGCCGCAGGTGGTTATTTGGCTAAGTTTTTAATTTTGATGAGTTATCTTAATGCTTTTTGGTCATTCTTGAATCTTCTCCCCATTGTTCCATTGGATGGGGGGCAATTACTTGGCCACATTATGTATGAGAAGAGGCCAGTACTGCGGGGCAATATTGGAGCGTTTACTGCTCTTATAGCAGGCATTATTTTGCTACAGTTGGGATATATTTTCGCTATGATTCTTTTTGGCTTCCTGGCTTACCAGAACTTGCAGGCAGCAGAACGCGCAAAGAGAGGCTATTGGTAATAAATTTTAATTTAGTGTATTGGTATTAATTATGAATGATGAGCACCTTGAAGATTTAATCACATATCTGAAGTTTCCCAGTATTTCTACAGACAGTTCTTATTCCAAAGATGTAAAGGATTGTGCGGAATGGCTCAGAAAAAAAATGATTGATAAGGGCCTTGAAGCTCAGATCCATGAGACGCCGGGGCACCCGATAGTAATAGGAAAGAATGAGCATCATGAAGGGCTGCCAACGATCATGATTTATGGGCATTATGACGTTCAACCAGCTGATCCGATTGATCTTTGGGAATCGCCTCCATTTGAGCCTCGGATTGATGATGGTAAAATTTATGCTAGAGGTTCCACGGACAATAAGGGGCAGAACCTTGCTCACTTACTAGGTTTAGGTGAAATAATTAATGAAGAAGGTGAGCTGCCTGTAAACGTTATTTTACTCGTTGAGGGTGAAGAAGAGATAGGTAGCCCAAACCTCGGGCCATTTCTGGAAAAGTATCGGGACGAACTCGAGTGTGATGTTATAGCTGTTTCAGATACAGGAATGATAGGGCCTGGAATTGGTACTTTCACTTATGGATTAAGGGGCATTGCTTGCATGGAAGTTACAGTTCATGGTCCTTCAACTGATTTACATTCCGGGGTTTTTGGAGGATCCATAGCAAACCCATCGACAGCCATAGCCAAACTCATTTCAAGTCTTCATGATTCTGACGGGAAGATAAAAGTGGCGGGTTTCTATGATGATGTAAGAGAAATTCAAGAATGGGAGAGGGATTCCTGGGCAGGGCTTCCTGTCAATGAAGCTGAGACACTAGAGCTCACAGGATCCAGTGAATTATTTGGCGAGAACGGGTTCACCGATGCCGAAAGGAGATGGGCTCGTCCCACTGCTGAGGTGAATGGTATAGGCGGTGGTTATCAGGGAGAGGGGTCGAAGACCGTAATCCCATCCAAGAGTTTTGCTAAACTTTCTTTTAGGTTAGTTCCTGATCAAGACCCTGAAAATATATTAAAAATTGTTCGAGAGCACCTTGAATCGCATCTTACTCCTGGCACAAGAATAGAATGCGAGTTTGGGCACAGCGGAAAACCTTACCTGATGGATCCGCAATCTGCTTATGGTAAGGCTGCTCAAAATGCACTCAGGGAAACTTTTGGTCGTGAACCGGCTCTTATACGTGAGGGAGGAAGTATTCCTATCGTTCAGACCTTCAAGGATGTATTAGGAGCTGACACTTTGTTGCTTGGCCTTGCCTTGCCCGATTGCCAGATCCATGCTCCCAACGAAAATTTTCTTATCAAGAACTTTTATGATGGCATTCGTCTCAATCGTCTATTGATTAGAGAGATTAGTAATTAAATTATTGCTGTTTTATTTTTCCATTAAGAGTTGAACAAAACGTAATCCACTAGCTGTTAGTTTGGCTTTGTCTTTGCTTCCAGTGAGTCGAGATCTAGTGTTCCATGCGTGAGGCGTGGCTGAATATTCGACCCAACTAATTGTAGGTGAGTTTACTTTCTTGTTATGAGGGTTGATGCCGAGTGGAATTCCTGACCGGCTCATTGTAATTTCCCATGATGGGTTGTCGGCCGCATCGGCCATGTTCTTTGCTAGCCAAGGGTAAGACTTCATGATTAATGGCATGCCTTTATTGGTAACTAATAATTTCCAATAAGGTTTAGTTGTTTTAATGAATTGCGGTAATGTTATTGAGGGATTCTTCTGGTGTTCTTTGTACAGTCTTGAAATATCAATTCCGGCAAGATTAATTCCATTATAGAGCCCATGTTTATTCGGCGCGACATAGTGTCTACGATACCACCTTTCAAAGTTTCGGCTGATCATCAAATTGAGTTCCAAATGTAAATGAGCACGGGTCCTATCGATTCCGTCACCTGTATATCCCAGTGTGGCAATGCTTGTACCAGGTCTGACTAATTGCCCGACTTGGCAAGAAATGTCTGCGAGGTGAGCATAAAGGCTATAAAACTTTCCATAACCCCAATCGTGTTCTATTACCACGTAGCGACCGTAGTTGCTTGCTCCTGCCGATCGGCTTGCATGTATCACTTTACCAGAAGCGATTGAACATACTTTGTCCACAGGAACCCCTCTTGAATTTCTTTCCATCGGTCTAATGTCAACCCCTTCATGAAATTTAGAATATATTATACCCGATGCGGTTCTTTTTGGATTTCGCACATAACCATATTTTCCACCTTGCCAAGGTTTACTTGGCTGCCCCTCAAAGGACCGATTTGTGTACATATAGAACTGAGAAATATCCGGACCGAATATAGCTTTGTTCGGAGTTGCCAATACTAGTTCGAGTCGTTTGTATTGTGCTTCACATATTATCGATAAACAGAACCAAAAAATTAATAAGGATATCCTGACCAACATTATAAAATGCGTTCTGATTTGCATAAAATGTTTACTTAATTAATTCGAAAGCAATTCAGATCAATTGATGGCAGGTGGTGGTTTTATAGTAGGACCTTCTTTTTTTGGTGTAATTAATCGCAGGCCTGCATCTTTAAATCTTTCTATGTGTTTTTCATTAAATCCCTTCCAGCAAGTAAGATATCCATGGGATATGGGCCCATCGATTACAACAAAATCCATGGGATTATTTCCAAACACAGTAAAAATTTTTCGTCCTGTAGCAACAGTTGAAAGAGTTTGTAATTCTGTAGTTGCTTTCTTTTTTAGTTTAAAGGAGATGCCAAAACTTTCGCCTTTCTCAGTGAGGAATGGATAAAATCCTTCTACATCTTTTTGACTGAAAATGGGCTTAATTAGCACCTGATGCACTTGGGAATTGATATTAACCTTAACAGTGTCTTTTTGAGACTCGGATTCTGCGGATTCAAGATAAAAACCGATCGTTCCAGAATCTTTACGTTTTGCTGCAATAGAAAACAACAAAAGAAGAAAAAGAAGGAATAGTTTAAATCTCTTAATCATTTAGACATTGAACCACAGTCAAAATTTCACGCAACCAGCATTATTAACTTACTTCAGGCCACTTATCGATTGGTAACCGGGAATCATTAAATGTCTATAATACTAGTATATTTTTTATCTTTTTGAGGAATTGTAACTGATAGTAATAATTATCAGGCAATTGGTTATAATAAATGTTCATTTTAGGAGCCGGAATTGATAATTTTATGAAAGGAGTAAAAATGATATTAGATGCCTTGCATGATCTACTAGTAAGAGGCTAAATTCTGCCCCAAACTATTATTTTTTCATTTTCCGTATAATCCAAAAACAAACCCCCTAGAATTGAATATGGATGCACCTAAGGAGCTCATTACAGAAGAGCAGCTCGATCCCAACCAAGTTACACTTTTTCTTAAGGCACAAAGTGCTATTGAGTTATCGAATTACGATTATGCTTTGAGCATTCTTCATAATATCTTGAAAGAAGAGCCTACTTTCTTAAAGGGACGGGAAATATTAAGAGCGGCTCAAGGCGCGAAGTGGCGTACATCTGGTAAGAAAGGCAAGAGTCTTCTTTCGGGAGGCATGATGAAGGTTAAGAATAAAATTAAGAAGGATCCTCTTGGGGCTATTGATGAAATAGAAAAAAAATTAGATAACGATCCATATAACGTTGAAGCAAATACACTCTTTTATGAAGCCTTCATGGCTTTAGGTATTCCAGAAGTCGCCACTTTCGGATTAGAAACTATTCGTGAAGGTCATCCAAGTAATTACAAAAACCTTCATAAGCTTGGTGACCATTACTTGGCCGAAGGTGATGGGACAGAAGCTGCAAAGATTTATGATCAGATAGTTCAGTCAGACCCTTCTGATGGGGATGCTCGCAAAAAAGCTAAGGATGCGTCTGCACAGGCAACTATGGCTAAAGGTGGATGGGGTCTTGCTGATCGTTCCTTTAAGGACCTTCTCAAGGACCAAGATGAGGCTCAAAGCCTTGAGAGCGCTGCCAGGATTGGTGCTACTAAGGAACAGATGGCAGCCCAGCTTGCAGAGCTTGGAGCTCAATATTCAGAAGATCCTCAGAACCTTGATGTTGTTAAGAAGATAGCGGACCTATATGAGAGGTTGGAAGATTGGGAGAATTCGGCATCTTATTATGATTATGCTTTTTCATTGAGTGAATCTGACGAAACGCTTCAGCGTAAAGCTGAAGATGCTAAAGATAATTTAAGGTCTCAAAAGATTAAGAATTTAGAATCGGATATTGAAGGAGGAGGAGATGGTGTTGAAGATAAGAAGGCACAACTGGATGAACTGCGGAATGCTTCGATTGAACAGCAAATAAAAGAAGCTGAGATTCGCGTTGAACGTAATCCGACAGATCCACAGCTTCGTTTTGATCTTGGTTCGCATTTATTTACAGCGGGGCAGTATCGAGAAGCGATTCCTCATCTTCAGAAAGCAAAAAACAATCCACACATCCGTATTCGTTCTATGCTCATGCTAGGACGATGCTACGATGAAATGAAAATGTATGACTTGGCGGTCAGTTCTCTGAACGATGCTAATGGAGAACTCTTTGCCATGGATAATACAAAGAAGGAGATTTTATTTAATCTTGGATTGGTGTATAACAAGTTAGGTGACAAGGATAAATCTCTTGAGAGTTTCAAAGAGATTTATAATGCGGACTATGATTATAGAGACGTGGCTAAGCGTGTTGAAGAATCCTATTCTTAAGAATAGGAAACTGTAATAACTTAATTAGATCGTTCCGTGTGTGAGTTATCGGAATGATAGCTAGAGAGCACATCTATTTTTTAGGGCTTGCCTTGGATTATCATAATAAGATTTAATTGAGAAAAATCACATTATTAGCTAGGTGTCTTCACAAACTGACATACCGAGGAAATCGATTTATAGATTATCGATTTACCAGCGGTGCCTCGAGAGGCTCAGAGAGAATAGTCTTGAAACTGTTTCTTCTAATGCCCTGGCAAAAGCTGCTGGCGTGAAATCAACCCAGTTGAGGAAAGACTTGGCGCATTTTGGGCAATTTGGAACTCGGGGACTTGGTTATAATGTTGAAGTATTGATTGAAGTTATTACAGGGGTCTTAGGAACAAATAGTCTATTACCTGTTATTTTAGTGGGGGTCGGTAATTTGGGTGCAGCGCTTCTACGCTATAGCGGTTTTGTTAAAGAGGGATTTGAGATTTCTGCTGCTTTTGAAGCTGATCCGAATCGTGCCAAGTCAGTGAAGGCAAATGTGCCTGTAATGGATGCTTCCTTAATGGCTCAATACGTTAATGAGAATAACGTTAAAATTGCCATCTTGGCCGTTCCTCCAGAAACAGCCCAAGAAGTTGCAAACAATCTTGTCCAAGTAGGAGTCCAAGCATTTCTTAATTTTTCTCCAACCGTGTTAAAGACTCCCGATAATGTTATTGTAAATTCTGTTGATTTAGCTTTAGAGCTTGAGCATTTGAGCTACTTCGTCAAATAGTCAGTGTGATTCAGATTTTACTTCGTTGATATGTTTCATGAAAGGTGGCAATGTGGATCTATAAGAGAATGATGATTTCTGCTTATATGGAGAGTATTTATCTAACGAGGTTCTGATGATAATTAGGCAACAAATAAGATTTGCAGTCTTTGGATCTGTTGTTTTGCATTTGCTTTTTGCTTTTGGAATTACAACGATGCTTGCCTATAAACGCTCTCTTCCGCCCAGCAATGATGATTTCAAGAATGCATTGGATTTAGGCTCTGGTTATAACCTATCTTCTTTTTCTGATTTCACATATGCGTCGCGTGAAATTGGTGAGCCAGTACATGGTGGAGCGTCTATTGGTGGATCAGTTTGGTGGAAATGGAATGCACAAGAAGAATGTGAGGTTGAATTAAATGTGAATTCGATTGATTTTGAAGATGTGGTGGGAGTTTACAGAGGATCGATGATGGAAACTTTAGTCAAAGTTGCATCTCGTAAAGAGGTAGAGAATAAATCATTGGTGTTCTTTGCCGAGCCGGGAACTTTATATCATTTTGTAGTAGCCTCTGCTCAACAAGGTATGGAGGGTTCGGTAGAATTGCAAATGGATGTCAGTGGCGAGGAGGAATAAGAATTAATAGTTTTGTTACCGGAAATGTTTATCCGTGATGATCCAGATGATCTTGAAAGGGAAAAAGAATATATAAGGACTGAATCCAATAGCCCTTCAACTATTGCTCCCCCTAATACGAATTTGGAATCAGATCGCAATACTTTGGCGGCAAGTGATTCTCAACCTTCTAACGAGGGGGAAGATACTGTTCCAAATATTGATGGGAGGGATCTTCCATTCGGTGACCTTGCTAAAAAGGATTATGTGGACGGAGAAGAAGAGGATGCAAATTTTCTACCGATCCTCCCGCAATGGGCACCAAAGAAACAAATTAGTATAAATTCTAACTCTGAGAAAAAGAATGATGAAAGCAAAAATGAAAGATTGGAGGTAGAAGAAATAGAACAGAACGAACCGGATGGATTGTTTTCTAAGACTTTGGCGGAGGAGCAGGAATTCGAAGAGCAAGATCTCATTGAGTCGGAACTGAATAAAAAAAACAGTGTTAATAATTCTGATCCAACTGAATTCCAAAAGAATAAAGAACCTGAAGTTATCGCTGAAGATGCTCAAGAATCATTAGTGGCTGAACCATTAAATCCCTCGAATCAATTAAATGAAAGGGTTCCTGTTCATGAGAAACAGAAGAAAGCCTTTCAGGTCCATTCACCTAAAAAGAAGAGCATTGGGAAATTAAGTAATCTTGGAGAGGCGGCTTTGGATGTGGAAGAAACGGTCTTGGGTCATTATAAGAAGAAGGTTGATTTGGCGGTCCAGAAGAGTTGGCACCGTGCGCGTACTGCTCACGCCGATTTTGTTAAATTCGGTTCTTTGAAGGTTAGGTTTTGGGTTAATGAAAGTGGCGACATAGTTGATATTAGACTTCTTCGTAACGATGCTGATCCAGTTATGGTCGATTTCTCGATTAGCGGTATACTTCGGGCAGATATCCCTCCTGTGCCAAAAGATCTCATTGAATTGACTCAGGACGGAAGGATGGAATTTGAGTATGAGATTATTATTTACTAACTGAATACATGTATTACGTCGGCTTTTTATCTGAAGTACCTAATTCATTGAATTCTGTATACAAGTTTCTTATGGACGGAGGCGTTTTTATGTTTTGCCTTCTGTTGCTGTCTTTTTTATCAGTGACCGTCATACTAATGAAACTGGTTTCCTTGAGGGAGCAGCGAGTAGTTCCCAAAAAAGTTCAAAAAGCCATGAAAGGAGCTCAAGAGTATATTGAGGCGGATAATGTTATTAATCTGGTCAATTGTTTGAGATCAAACCCGTCAGCCCTTTCTCGTATTGGTTTAGGTGTCATCGAAGGTGCTCCTTCTAGCCGTATAGAATCATCTTCAACTGCCGAAGCAAGAGCACGAGAAGAAATTGTAGTTTTGGAAAGAGGAATTGCTCTTTTAGAAGTAGTCATAACTATTGCTCCTTTACTTGGTCTGTTGGGAACTGTTTCGGGCCTTGTGGGAGTTTTTAGTAATGTAGATATTGAGGGGGCTGGAAGCTCTCGGGTGCAAGTTTCTAGTGGCATTGCAGAAGCCTTAAATACAACAATAGCTGGCCTTGCTGTTGCTGTTCCTACAGTAATAGCACACAGTTATTTTACTAAGAAATTAGAAAGGATGGGTGTTCGTATGGAAGTACTTACCGATAATCTAATTTCAGCTTTCTATAAAAATCCCAGCGAAATACTTTATTCTAAACTCAAAGGGTTAGTAGGGGATAAGGATAAGTAAGGAGAAAATAATTAAAACTAATGAATTTTGTTAGTAAGCGTTCTACTAGGCCTTTGGTCCCTATAGTTTCTCTAATTGATATTTTAGCGATTCTATTAATTTATTTCATACTCACTTCTGCCCCCAAAGAAGATAAATCTTTTACAAGTATTACCCTTCCTACAGCAAGTTCTTTGGCCAAAAAAGTCGATCCTGGATTGAGAATTGAGCTAGCTCTTACAGCGGATTCAAAATTGATTCTTGGTTCAGAGGACGTCCCTCAGAATCAATTGGCAACGAGGCTCAAGCGGCTAAAGAAAGAGCGGCCTGATCTTGGTTTGGAACTCAGAGCTGATGAGAGGGCTCCACTTAAAAGTCTAGTTGCCGCATGGGATGCTTTGACTCGGGCCGGATATCCGGTTAAGGATGTGCCTGCGCGCATTCTAATTGATAAACAGAATAATTCTACACAACCGTGATTCGTGAAATTGTTATATTTGGTGATCCCGTATTACGTAAAAAATGTGATTTAGTTAAGAATTTCTCTGAGGATATCAATGCTTTGGCGAATGACATGCTTGAAACAATGGTGTCTGCTGAGGGGATTGGCTTGGCTGCTCCTCAGATAGGGGTTCCGACTCAATTGGCAGTAGTGGATGTTTCTCATGATCCGGAATGCATTAGCTATCTAAGAGTAGATGGTAAGGATGTTGATCTTGTTGATATGATGCCTCTGATCTTTGTGAATCCGGAGCTCGAATTTGATGGTGAACAAGATGTGATGAATGAAGGCTGTCTGAGTTTTCCTGAAATACGTGGCGAAGTTACTAGGCCCTATGAAGTGAAAGCTAAAATTCAACTAATAAATGGGGATATAGTCACAATTGAGACTGACGGTTTACTTTCGCGAGCCATTCAACATGAAACGGATCATTTAAATGGTGTTTTGTTTATTGATCGTATGTCAGCGGCTACCAGAATTTCCCTGCGAGGGAAGGTGAAAAAAATGCAGCGCGATTATGGAATGCGATGAAAGATATTTGTGTTATAAGATTTTGATGTTTGAGTAATTTTCAGATGAACATTCATCTAATTCCGTAATTGTTAAATTGATGGGTCCTTTGATTATAAAATTCATGAGCCGGACATGGCTTTTTATCCCAGTATTTTGTGTGAGCTTCTTTTTGATGGCGCCGCAAGAAACTAAAGGGAAAGGAATTTTATCGAAGCTAAAAAAAAGCTTTAAAGCTCGGATCAAAAAAGAAAGAAAATCTCCCAAGCCAACAAGTATTTTATATTTGGGGGATTCAATGAGTATGGGGGCCTTTGGTAAAGAATTTGATATAAAAATGAGGGAGGCAGGATTTGATGTTTATACATACGTTGCCAGCGGCGCGACTACGTACTATTGGCTAAGTCAGTACGAACCGATAGCATCTGATATTGGATTCTGGGAAAAAACTCCGACTGTGAATAGGCGTCAAAAAATCATTAAAGAAGTTCCAAAGGTAGAGTCTTTGATTGAAAATTGGGATCCCGATATTGTTGTAATCCAAACCGGAATTAATCTTTATTCGAGTTTGCGTTCAAAGCGTCGAGAGAAATCTGATAACATTGCTGTGGTCGAAGGATTATGTAGAGATATGGCGAAAGCTGCAGTGAGAGGAGGTAGACGTTGTTACTGGATTGCTCCCCCCTCTTCTCATCCTGAACGCTTCTCTTACGCGCTTCAGGATGAAATGAGCAGCATAATGAATGATGTGGTTAGCCCCTTCGGCCGTGTGTTTGATAGCCGAGAGGTGACTAAATTCGTTGATCCTTATCCTGAAACAGATGGAATTCATTATGGTCCTACAGAAGCTAGAGAATGGGCTCAACATGTAATATCTGATTTTATGATTTATGCGGGGGATGATGCTGTGGGCCGCCGTGCTCTTGATCCTGACGAACCTTTTGGAACTAAGGATACTGAAATTAAGAAGGCCATACCTGTAGACCCATCGACAATCGTTTGGGGTGAAATTGATGTAAAACTTCGTCTCAAAATTAAGACTGAAATACCTAGAGTCAAAGCAGTTACCTACAGAAGTTGTCTGGTTTTATATGAGTATGAGGTGCAAGAAGTGATGGAGGGCTACTATCCTTATGAGACTTTGCGAGTTGCTCATTACGGAGTCTTTAATCGTAAGTACACGGCCAAATCACGTTATCGATTGGGTTTTGAAAAGGCTTGGAAGATGGTGCCGTTGCAAAATTACCCTACCATGAGGCGATTGCAGATGTTTGATGCTTTGGATCCAGACTTTGACAAACCAATTTACATTATTAAGCAAGAATAAATAGCCTGATATGAATCAAATGGTTAGTATTATTGACAAATTGAAGCGGCTATTGCAATCTCCGGATTTCTACTAAACTTATTATTGTGTTATACCTATTTTTCCAGATGGGACTTATTCTTGCCCTTGCAGCGATAATTTTCTTTGGTCTTGGTTATTGGTTTGCTTATGGAAACCTGGGTCGTAAGCGTAATAGTTCAGTGGCTGCTAGGGAGAGGAAATTCCATCAAAGTAGTCAGGAAGGTGATTCTAAAGATGGAAATGAAGAATCTTAAATAATAGGATTGGCATTAAATTTTCTAGGATGATCCAAATACGTCCTCAAGTCCCTTTCGCATGACTGCTGAGTCAGGACTTTGTCCTGTCCAGTATTCTATCCCAATTACTCCCTGAGCCACTAACATTTCGAGGCCATCGATAACTTTACAGCCTCTTTCGGTGGCATCTTTTACAAATTGTGTTTTTGGTGGGTTTGGAATTACGTCTGCTACTACCATTTCTGCTGTTAAGGTTTCTGAATCGATGTTCAGACGAGTGTTTATATCAGGAAAAAGACCAATAGAAGTTGCATTGATAACAACTTCAGTGCTCGATGGGATTTGATAACAGTTTTCCCAGTGCACGAATTCTGCATGGAATATACCATTTATTGAATCTTTTACTTTCGTGTTTAGTAATTGAACCAGTTGTTCGCCACGATTAACTGATCTGTTGATTATTGTTATTTTAGAGCATCCAGCAATAGCCATTTCTACGCTAATTGCTCTTGCTGCTCCACCAGCTCCAAAAATGACACATGATTTTTCACTTGGATCGGTGATTTTTTTTAGCGATGATACGAAGCCTTTCCCGTCAGTATTCTCACCGATCAATTCCCCGTTTTTATTGACAACACAATTTACTGCTCCCATCAATTCTGCAGATTCCCCAAGACCATCAAGATATT
>JAAZZC010000051.1 GCA_014239335.1 Verrucomicrobiales bacterium | reverse complement strand
TAGGATTAAAGTGATCCTAGTCATTTTTTTAACTCACTGAATCACGAGTCCATTTACCGTCGACAAGCCTCATTAGTCCTAACGGGTTACCGTTTTTAAGTTCATCTGGAAGCAGTTCGTCAGGCGTTCCCTGAAAGCTAATTGGACGGCCCCACCGACTAATACCTGCTGTACCAATACTTGTATGCTGAGCATCAGTCGTGGCTGGATAAGGGCCTCCATGATGAACCGAATCACAAACTTCAATGCCTGTAGGAAAACTATTAATACAGACACGACCTGAAAATTCACCAATCTTTCCAATTAGCTCACTCGCCGAACTGACTTCATCATTTGAGCAATGTATAGAAGAACCTAGCTGACCATCAAAAGACTCAGAGGCTTCAACAAAGCTGTCTGCGTCTGGGCAAGCCACAAACATTGTCGATGGCCCAAAGACTTCATGCATGAATGGTTCCGGATTCTTTTTGAAGTCCTCCAGTGAAACTTTGGCAATGACTGGAGCCGCGCCAACTGCAGTCCCTTCGAGCGTCCCTTCACCGAGCACTTCTACCCCCTCGATACTTTTCCACTGATCAACGCCTTGGCTGAAAGCATTTGCAATTCCAGGATTCAAGAGAGCCGCTCCTTGAGATTCTCCAACAAGCTCTAGGTAACGATCAGTCATCTTCGATAAGTCTTCTCCCTCAGGAACAAAAACCATTGATGGACAAGTACAGAACTGACCATTACCCATGGTCACTGAACCGAAAAGGGACTCAGCGAACTGGGCAGGATCTGAATTAAGTTTTTCAGGAAAAACGAACTGTGGATTAACACTTCCCATTTCCGCATAGACTGGGATCGGGTTCGGACGCGCTGCAGCAATATCAAATAGTGCTCGACCACCGCGGAGCGAACCGGTAAATGCCACGGCACTCGTGTCAGGGTGCTCGACCAATGCCTTACCAGTCTCGTTCGTGGCTCCTTGAAGCATGCTAAAAGTTCCCTCAGGGAAACCGGCCTTCTCCACACCTCTAAGCATTGCCCTCGCGACTAATTCTGAGGAGCCAGGATGAGAAGGGTGTCCCTTCGTGACGATCGGACAGCCAGCGGCTAGCGCCGATGCCGGGTCACCACCGGCAACAGAAATAGCTAAGGGGAAGTTACTTGCCCCAAAAATAACAACTGGCCCTACTGGGACCAGCATCCGGCGCAGGTCAGGCTTAGGTAAAGGCTCCCTGTCAGGGATGGCAGTGTCTATCCTGGGTCCTACCCAATCACCTTCTTCCGCGACCTTCCCAAAGACCCTCAACTGCATCACGGTCCGGCCAAATTCACCATCGAGTCTGGGCTGAGGATATCCGGTCTCGGCTCCGACCCGGTCCTTGATGGCCTCGGCATCGGCTTCCATTTCCTCAGCAATTGCATCGAGTAGGCGTTTCCTGTCAGAACCTGAAGCGTTGCGCAGGAAAGGAGCCGCTCCCTTAGCCAGTTCGAGTGCCTTATCAATCTCACCCTGAGTCGCCTCGTGGAATGCAGGCTCTAGAGTGTCCCCGGTACCGGGATTGATTGCGTTAAAAGTAGAGTCGCCTTCGGCGGACTCTGAATTACCTATGAGTTGATTTCCATTCATGATATTTTATTCGACTTCGTTTTCTAGGGTTCCAATTCCGTCAATACTAATAGAGATAAGATCACCTGAACTGAGAGTAAAATCAGAATCAGGGACGACCCCGGTGCCGGTCATAAGAAGAGCACCATTGGGAAATTCATTATCACGGAACAAAAAATCTGCAAGCTCATCGAAGCTACGTTTAATCTGAGACACCTCAGTATTTCCTGAGAAGACCACTTCACCTGACCTTGAAATTTTTACCGAAATCATAGCCTCCTTGCCTGGTCCTGATCCGACAACGAGGCAAGGACCAAGAGCGCATGATCCACGATACACTTTGGCCTGAGGAAGATACAGAGGGTTCTCTCCCTCGATCGATCTTGAACTCATGTCATTACCGACCGTGTAGCCGAAAACTTTACCGCTCGAATTAATGGCCAGAGTCAATTCTGGCTCAGGAACGTCCCAGCTCGAGTCGGACCTGATGCAGACCTTGTCGAGATGTCCCCGGCTACGGTCCGCTGTAGCCTTAAAAAAAAGTTCAGGCCTCTCAGCGTCGTAAACCATATCATAAAATCGATCACCTCCGGAAGACTCACTCTCCTCCATCCGCGCGTCCCGGCTCCGGTAATAAGTGACCCCAGCTGCCCACACTTCCTGACTACTAACAGGAGCCAAAAGAGCCCCTGAAGGTAATTCACAGGATTGTCCCAACCCGTACTGAAATTCGGTATATTTTAAAGGATCTTCACTGGTAAAGAGCGT
>JAAZZC010000030.1 GCA_014239335.1 Verrucomicrobiales bacterium | reverse complement strand
GCTGACCGGAAGGTTCTTATCAGAAGGGCTTACTTTGACTTAATTGGCCTGGCACCAACATATCAGGAAATTAAAGCATTTGAAGCGGACCCTTCTAGTACAGAAAAAGCTCTATCATCGTTAGTTGATAAATTATTGGCAATGCCCGAATACGGAGAACGGTGGGGACGTCACTGGCTGGATGTGGTCCGATACGCTCAAACCAATGGCTATGAGAGGGATGACGAAAAACCAAATGCCTGGAGGTATCGTGATTACGTTATTAAAGCATTTAACACGGACAAGCCTTATGACCGGTTCGTTCTTGAGCAGCTGGCGGGGGACGAGCTCATCCTTGAAGCTTTTAATAAGGATAAGCCATTCGTGGAAGGTGGGGACGAAGGTCTCATAGCTACCGGGTTTTATAGACTCGGTGTCTGGGACGATGAACCTGATGACAAGAAGGCGGCAGAATTTGAAGGGCTTGATGATATATTGCGAACGACTACAGAAACTTTCCTTGGACTGACTACTGGTTGTGCGCGGTGCCATGACCACATGTTTGATCCGATATCACAGAAAGATTATTATTCGATGCTGGCATATTTCAGGAATGTCAGAAACTATGCAAAACCCAGTGACAAGGGAATCATTCTGAGAGCCATCAACGGAGGCAAAGCTCTGAGTGTTAGCGAGCACGGTGATGAAGCTCCTGAGACTCATGTGTTAATTCGTGGCGATGCATCTAAGCCTGGACTCAAAGTTAAACCCATGATACCTGGTATCTTTTCTGCCATTGGACCCGAACCTGAACCAACTGAAAATAGTTCAGGCCGGCGCTTGGCCCTTGCCAAGTGGATCACGGATCCTTCCAATCCACTGACGTCTAGGGTCATGGTAAACCGCATTTGGCAATATCATTTTGGAAAGGGTATTGTGGGAAGTCCCAATGATTTTGGGCGCGCAGGGGAGCCCATATCAAATCTTGAACTTTTGGACTGGCTAGCTACTGAATTCGTCCAAAGTGGGTGGTCCATTAAACATATGCACCGAGTCATTATGAATACTAGGGCTTACCGAAGATCTTCGGATCCTAATGTTGATAATGAAGTCAAGGATCCAGGTAATGTGCATCACTGGAAAATGAATCTTAGGCGTTTGGAGGCTGAAACGATCAGGGACCGTATCCTCCAGATGAGTGACCAGCTCAATCAAAAAAGAGAAGGTCCCAGTTTCTATCCTGCATTGAACGGAGAGGTAGTAGCGGGCGCGTCAAAACCTGGTCGCGGTTGGCAGTGGTCAAGTGAAGAGGATCAGAAACGGAGGAGTGTCTATGCCTTTGTCAAGAGGACCATGGTATACCCTTTCTTTGAACTTTTTGATTATGCAAATACTGAGGGCTCTCTCGGGACCCGGCCGCAAACGACCGTTGCTCCGCAGGCCTTACTGATGCTGAACAGTGAACTCATTGCTGAAAGTGCCACCCTCATTTCAAAACGTGCTATTTCCAGTAAAGATCCTGTCGGTGAAGCTTTCCGTATTGTGTTGGGTCGGGATCCGATCACTGCGGAACGGAGCATGGCGAAAAGTTTTTTGAGTAATCAGCATGAAAAACAAAAGCCCCTGAAGGGACAAATGCGATTTAGCCCAGACTATTCGTCGGCATATTTCAATGAGTATTATAAGATTCTACCCTCCAAGCAATTTCTAAAAGGGCCAGCTTCTGGATGGGATTATTTTAAAGGAAAATGGACAGGAGGCTATGAGGGGATACTCAGAGCCGAACGTGACTGGCCTGCTTTTGCTTTGTTTCGATGGGACTCTAAAGACTTTAAGATCAGTGGCCAAATGCATTTAGACGATATTACGGAAAGGATATCAATTTTGCTGAGGGCCCGTCCAAGGGGCGATGAGTTTGATGGTTATGCGGCAATAATTGATGCAGTTTCCAATGAGATTATCTTAAAACGTTACCAGAAAGGGAAATCTGAAATTCTTGTAAAGGCATCTGCCGGTGACTTAAGAAGAGGCTTCTTGGATTTCACAGTAGAACTGATTGAAAATAGGATTGGGTTTAAGATT
The DNA here is from genome assembly GCA_014239335.1 of Verrucomicrobiales bacterium. GTDB lineage: Bacteria > Verrucomicrobiota > Verrucomicrobiia > Verrucomicrobiales > DEV007 > EC70. The sequence continues at coordinate 2,008 of JAAZZC010000030.1, read as the reverse complement.
TTTGGCCCAGTAGGATTTGATGCCGTAAAGATTTACACAAAAGATGAAGAACCCATTGAAGGTCTAGGTCGTTTTGGTGTTAGCTCGTGGGGAGGAAACGTGACCTTCGATCATCTTTCGATTGAACATAAAGAAAAAAAATATCCCATAATGCAAATAGATCATTCTGGCTCTGAGTTAATCAAGAATAACAAAAAAATTCTTCTTAAGGAAGATCCTACAATTATTCAAAGAAGAGCAATGGCGGAATTTTGTTCACTATTATTGAACCTCAATGAATTTGTTTATGTTGATTAAGGATAAAGAATTTGAAAAATAATAAACTTTAATGAGAAAAATCGCATCACAGTTGGAAGAGCAGAGCCGAAGAAAGTTTCTTAAATCTTTTGGGAATTCGATGGCCGGCCTTTCTCTGTCGGGAATTTTTTCTGGACTCCAAGTCTTTGGTGCGGCTCCGGCAAGCTCTCTCATTAATCCCCTAGCACCAAAGCCTCAGAACTTCGCCGCCAAAGCCAAAGCATGCATTTTTCTTTATATGTATGGAGGCCCTTCACAAATGGATCTCTTTGATTATAAGCCGGAATTACAAAAGAATGATGGCAAGGAGGTCAATATGGAGATTCGACGTGGGGACCTGCGCAAATCCAAACTCCTAGCATCAAAGAGAAAATTTAATCAGCATGGTGATTCAGGTCAGTGGTGCTCAGATGCTATTCCTAACATAGCGAAGCACATGGATAAGCTTGCCGTTATCAAGTCGCTTTATATGGATTCCTTTGCTCATGGTTCTGCTAATCTGCAAATGAACTGTGGCCGAATATTGCAAGGGCACCCCTCCTTAGGTGCATGGATAGCTCATGGACTGGGTACAACGAATCCTAATCTTCCAGGCTTTGTTGTCATGCTTGATGCCCGGGGAGGACCAATTCCTGGAGCAGCTAATTGGGCCAGTGGTTATATGCCGGCCGCTTATCAGGGGACCATTTTAAGATCCAAAGGCAATCCAATACTGAATCTCAACCCTCGCTCAATGATTACGCACTCCATGCAGGGAGATAAGATAAACGCTATCAATGCTTTCAATAAAATGCACCTTAATGGTAAGGAGTCATATTCTGAACTGAGTGCCCGTATCGCTAGTTATGACCTTGCCTACCAGTTGCATACGTCTGCTCCGGAAGCCCTTGATATTTCCTCTGAAGATGAAAAGACTAAAAAACTATATGGACTTCATATGGGCAAAGGTGAGCATAACTTGTCGATTCCGACTTCACACTTTGGCCGTCAGTGCCTGATCGCGCGTCGCTTAATTGAAAAGGGAGTCCGTTTTGTTCAGCTATATTCTGGGGGTGGGCACCAGCAACAGAACTGGGACGCTCATAATGGCGCTGAAGAAAATCTCAGCATTCATTGCCCCGAAATTGATGTTCCGGTTTCCGGGCTACTTGAGGACCTTGATCGACGCGGGATGCTTGAAGAAACGCTCGTTGTTTGGGGGGGAGAGTTCGGCCGTCAGCCCGTTTCTCAGGGAAATAATGGGGGCCGAGACCATAATCCGAAAGGATTCAGTTACTTTCTTGCCGGGGGCGGTGTCAGGGCAGGGACCAGTTACGGAGAAACCGATCCGCTAGGTCATGAGGCCGCAGTGAATAAGCACCACGTTCGTGATCTTCATGCTACGATCCTGCACCTCATGGGCTTAGATCATGAAAGCCTCACTTATCATTACGGCGGATTGGATCAGCGACTGACTGGAGTCGTGCCCGCTGAGGTAATACGTGGGGTCCTAGCCTAGTCTAGGACCTGAATTTTTTTCTTTGTCTTATTCGGAAGTGTCTATTTGAAGACCACCGCTCCATTTCAATGCCAAGTTGAATATGAGGGCGAAAATAGCTGTAAAGATCCAAGTTACAATTCCCATAATTGGAGGTCCAAAAATAAGCATCGTTATTCCACCGCCCATAATTCCACCAAGTTCAGAGCCCCCTGCTCCTAACATTCCTCCAAG
>JAAZZC010000031.1 GCA_014239335.1 Verrucomicrobiales bacterium | reverse complement strand
TCGTCAGGACACTCGTACGGCTGAAGGAAGAGATAGATGTTCCGGGGACCGGAGTCACGCCCGAATCTATCCCATTGATTAGGGCTGACGCACAGGAAGTGGCTAGTTCACTCAATGAGGTTCTCCAGTCACAATCCACAAGCAGGAGTGGTGGCAGTTCAACGAGTCCGCGCACGAACGTTGTGATCAGTCCTCAGGGACGAGCCCCAGCACCAGGATCAACCAATGCCAATAATAATACCAATCCTCAGTCAGCTCCTGATGGCAACACTATCCAAATACAGGCAATTACCAGAACGAATTCAATTCTTGTCATCGCCAGGCCCGTTGACATTGTTTATATTAAAAGTCTCGTCAGTATTTTTGATGCGCCGAGTGAAATTGAAAATTTCTTAAAGCGTGAGCTAAAGTATATACCGGTATCTGATTTTATACCCGTTGCCTCGAACGCGCTTTCTCGATACGTTGATAATGCTGGGAGAAGTTCAGGAGGGGCTTCAAGTAGTTCTTCCCGACGCACAGGTACAAGCTCAAGAGGCTCGACTGGACTGACCGGGTCAAGTAGTCGCAGCTCGGGCATGTCATCATCATCGAGAGGCACTACCGGAGGATTTTCAGGTACGAACCGGGGATCGTCTTTGGGGGGAGGGAGCCTTTCTAATTCGTCACCGATTACTGGGCCAGAGTCAGTATTAATTGGGAATACACTGCTCATAGGAGATTCACAATTAAACAATGTGGTCGTATCGGGTCCACCAGAGCACTTGCGTATCATTGATCAGCTCCTCGATGAAATCGACATTAGGCCCCGTCAAGTTTATATCAATGCTGTCATTGCTCAGGTCACACTTGGCGATGACATCAAGTTTGGCAAGGATCTTCTGCGCACTGTAGAGGAAATTAATGTGGGTGGAGAGAAAGTGAACGTTGCCGGTAGTTTCAGGACAACGGCTAGCGGTTCAGGAGTCATTGACGTAGCTAATTTGGCCGCAGTTGCTGATGCGTTTCCTAGGCCCGATGGTCTAGGAATCTGGGGTCAGGTCGGTGATTATTTTAATGCATACATCCAGGCTCTAGAAAATACGAATCGATTCCAGGTCATTTCACGACCGTTCGTCTTTACCGCAAATAACCAATTAGCCTCCATCGCTTCTGGTGAAAGGGTAGCGGTTCCAACTCAAAGTGTTTCCAGTCTAGATGCCGGAGGAAATGTTTCCTCAAGCATTGGTTTTGAGGAGGTCTTGCTCCGCCTTGATGTGCTCCCTTTGATTAATTCCAAGGACGAGGTCACGCTGACCGTTTCTCAGGAGAATGAAAATATTACAGGAACAACGATCATTGGTGGTAATGAGGTGCCTGACATTGCGACGCAACAATTTGAGACAACGGTCAGGCTTCCCAATAAAGCGATCGTTGTATTAGGTGGAATCATTCAGGAAGATGACAACGAGACAGTGTCGGGATTACCTTTCCTGACCAAGATTCCGATCATCAAGAACATTCTCGGTTCAACTTCAAAACAGAAGAGTCGTCGTGAACTTCTAATTTTTCTCCAGCCTACCATCATTGAGACAACGGATGATCTGATAGAGAAGAACATCAAGGAGATCCGTGAGACGCTCGTTGGAGACGAGGCAATTGATGCAGCGAGTCCTAAACCGGAAATGGATCCCGCTCTTTTCCCGATGGGTAAGAGGGGCATTTTAGGTCGTGGCGGAAAGACATTCATTGAGCCGCCCCTTCCACAGGAAGAACCTTCCCTCCCTTTCCAAAACGTGCCCCAGAAAGCAAAAGAAAAGAAAAAAGGGATTTTTAGTAATTTCCTCCGCAAGGATACTGGAGAAAAGCGCAAAAAATCGTCAGGAAAGGTTAAACTTTTTTCACCAAGGCGCTGATTCGCACAACTTGAAAAGATGGGTTTTTATACCCAAATCCCTTATTTTAAGCACTTTTTGTAAAATAGAAGTCATTTAGATATGTGACAAAAGTATCACTGATTTCTTTGGGTAATTTACGGAAAAAGGGTTGATTGAGTCATCGGAAACTACTAAAATAATAAAAATCAGTTATTTAATTACTTAAACAAACACCCACAAATAAAAACAGCCATGAAAATAAAATTTACCCTTTTGGGAATCCTAGCAACTATGAGCGTAGTAAGCGCTCAGACAGCAACCACTAAACCGGTTGGTTATCACACAGAAACAGCCAAAGGCAATTCTTTCACCT
>JAAZZC010000032.1 GCA_014239335.1 Verrucomicrobiales bacterium | reverse complement strand
TGTCTCCCATGGCAATTTTTGCTTTGTAATGCGTAGTCGCAGCCATGTCCAAAACGAAAAGATCCAATAGACCGTCATTATTAAGGTCAGCAACATCGCTTCCCATTGAAAACCATGTCGTATGAGGAACTGCAGATTTTATAACGTTGGTAAATGACCCGTCCCCATTATTGCGATAAAAACAATCAGGGTCCTGGAAATCATTAGCAACATAGATGTCAATCAATCCGTCACCATCATAATCGAACCACGTTGCTGATAATCCGTAAGCCCTAACCTCGATCCCGGCCTCTCTAGTCACATCACGAAACTTGCCCTTACCGTCATTCTCGAACAGTCGGTCAGGCCGACCAATGGTTCTGATCGTATACTTACCACCTGCCTTCTCATAGATTTCATAATATTGTCTGAACTCAGGACGGAGTGCCGGTTTCCCATCCGCAGTGGCGTAAGTTGCCTCCTTCGCCGTCGGTAAGCCTCCGGCACGAATGAGTCGATTTGTTATGAGATAATAGTCCAAGTCCCCATCATTGTCATAGTCCGCAAAGTGAGCAGAGAGGCTCGCGTCCTTCACGTCAATTCCGGAGTCCTTGGCGGACTCTGTGAAAGCACCTTGACCATCATTAATGTAGAGCAGATTCGGCGTGTCGTAATTACAAACATAAATATCAAGGTCACCATCATTATCAATATCAACGAATTGCGAAGAGACACTCCAATGTCCTTTAGCAGATACGCCTGACTCCGATGTGATATCCTCAAACTTAAGCTTACCTACCTGCTTATATAGGACACTGTCTCTTGGGCCCCCGGTACAATAGATATCATCCCAACCATCTCCATCAATGTCTCCAATAGAAATTCCCCCACACGCGAAACCAAGAATATAGACACGACTTAGTGGGTGCCGATTATCGACCAAGTTAACAAAATCAATACCAGAATCTTTAGCGGCTATTGGTTCAAAGAGTGCAGAACTTTTATCAAGGCGCTTTGACGCATCCTCATGCGAATAGAGTTCTTTTAGCTCTCCTGGTTGAAGACTCACCTGCTGACTCGACGGGGAAGAGGTGTCTAGAGTGTCCTTTGACCCGCACGAATTGCAGAAGCAAGCAGCGCACAGTAGACCGAAAGCTGAGATATATTTTTGAGGTTTTCCCATCCTTTTTTCCCGTTAAACGGAACCGATTGTTTGCAAAGGACTTACAATAGTGATTAGTGGGTATTAACGCAAATACCAAGTCATAGAAATAATCCTAAAATTTCAGTCCGAGTGTCTAAATTACCATTATCCATAGCGGCTATTGTTTTCCTTTTCTGGGGGCCTTGTCCATTGATGGCCGAACAAATCACTCTCAGAGTCATGACGTTCAATATCTGGATAGGTGGAGCGGCAGGGAAACAACCTCTTAAACAAACGACAGAAGCAATCATCAAGGCAAGGGCTGACATTGTTGGAATGCAGGAAACGATGCATGGATCCTCAGACAGCAGCAAAATTATCGCAGAATCTCTTGGCTGGCATCATTTCGCTCAAGGAGGAAATACCTCAATCCTAAGTCGTTACCCGATCAAAGAAAAGACCCAAAGCCGTTGGGGTGCCGCGATTGAGATTGATAAAGAAACACAAGTTTATTTATTTAATTCCCATTTTAGGCCTTCCCCTTATCAACCTTACCAATTAAAGGAAATCCCATACGGAAATGCTCCATTCATAAAGACGGCCGAAGAAGCTATTCACTGGGCCACAAAGGCAAGAGGCGATCAGGTCGACAGGATGCTCAGTGAAGTCATTCCCGCAATCAGAACAGGATCCCCCGTATTCGTTACCGGAGACTTCAATGAACCTTCATTTGAGGACTGGACAATGGCCGCGGCGAAACAAAAAATAGTACCTTTACCTGTCCAGTACCCGGCCACACTTAAGGTAGTCGAGGCCGGGCTCATTGACACTTTCCGCAAAGCACATCCGAATGAAATAACGAATCGCGGTTATACCTGGACAAATACGACTGAGCCGAATGACCCGAAAGACTTTCATGACCGGATCGATTTTGTTTTTTGCGCGGGCGCAAAAATAATTCAAAGCGAAGTGGTCGGTGAAAATAATAAAAATGCCGACATCGTCTTGAGCCCATGGCCGTCAGATCATCGTGCCGTCGTTTCGACAGTCATTATAAAAAGGCCCGAGAAAAAGGATAAGCTAGAACCGAGTCAATAATTATTCTACTGAGGCTTAAATATTCTATCTCTTTAAAGTCCTATTCCGGCAAAGCTATTAAACGAACCCTATAGAAGAGTCTACTCTCTCCGAGAGAAGTTGCACCCTCATCAATGAATATCGGTGCTTCATCCTCAGCGACGATAGAATCATCAAGCTCTTCCCAGAAACCTTCAGCAAGATTCTCTCCTGCCAAAGCAGTACTCCGGTCCACCGCATAGAGTGCTCCTAGGACCGCGTTCCATGAAACACGAATCTCATCCTGATCATTATCGATCTCAAAACCCGTAATTCTTAGTGGGTCAGGGCCGGCAGGAGATGAAATCTTTAAGCTCACATCGTCAATGTACATTAATTCACCGCCCACTGAATTCGATCCAACGTCTTGGAAACTCCAAATAGGCAACATAAATGTCAAAGGCTCACCATCACCACCGAGCTCAGGAATTTCACCTTTAGCCCTGACTTGAAACCATGTATCGACAGGAATATCACCGACCTTGGTTATCGCATGGGTCTTGGCTCCCTGATTGACTGCGTTCCAGCGCAGAATCATTCGGATCGTGTCATCAGGTGCCATTCCCCCTTCGGATGGACGATAATACCAAGCCGAATATTCATAAGCTTTACCTATCATTTCGGGGGTCACCTCAATCGCTTGTGGATTATCAGCAATCGCTGGTGGAGACGGAGCCGCAAGCCTCGCCTCACCCCATTGTTGACCAGCTAAAAGATTAAATTCACCAGCTCCTTCGCCAGTACGCACTGTCTCTGATGTATAATTGAACCGAGCATTGTCTCTCCAAGCTGTAAGATCACCTGATTCAAAGTCACCATTAATAACGAGCTCTTCACCTTTAAATGGAGCAACGACTGAACCATTAAGATTTATGATAACTTCAGGATTACTTTCGTCATCACTTTCAAGGGTAATAGTCGCCTCAAATAAACCAAGACTCACACCTGGGTCAAAAGTGAGATCTAAATTGACGCTCTCACTTGGACCAACTTTGAGAGGGAAAGTGTCGTCAGCAAAACTAAAGTATTCTTTGTTCGGACCTAAGAAAGAAGCACTACTAATATTAAGATCCTTCGTCGAACCAGAATTAATTATTTCCAGCTTCCGAGTGAATGGGCCTTGTCCCTGAGTCAATTCACCGTAATTCAGAATAGAAGTAACAGCCAAATTAGGGTCCTCATCAGGGGTAGTCACTTTGAGCTTAAAATTATCTATGTAAGCTGCGATTCCTGGCTCAGCATCGTTCGTCTTATCATAAAAACTGAGTATAGGAATTATGGTCTGAAGAGGATTACCCTCCGTGTCCACTTCTGCCAAAACTCCACTCATATTAAGGGTATGCCATTTATCAGCCTCAAGGCTGTCCCACTCCCATTTTTGATTTTTTGCTCCTTGATTGATACCATTCCAACGAATGATCATATTAAAACGGTCAGGACCATCAGCAGTATTAAAAGTCGTATCACTAGGGATGTAGAGATCTATCTGCATGTCGAATGATTCCTGTCCAGGAACCGTCTCTGCGGGAATGTCTAGGGATCCTGGCCACGGTGCTCTGACTTCTCCCCAGGGGCTCGTACCACTTGGATCTCCAATATTAATGGATCCTACATTGCCGCGACCAGAATCTGCAGGGTCTGGAACGATCGTCAACTTGCCTGCATTATTTCCGTCTCCTAGTCCACGTATGTTATCAAAATTATCCTCAATTAGTACAATCACACCTGCCTCCCCGACTTTGCCACTCAGATTGACTTGAACGTCATCATCATTGGAACTGATTTCGAGAATTGCCTCAAAGAGGCCAATTTCTCCATCAGGATCGAATTGAATTTCTAGGTCCACGCTTCCTCCAGGGTCTAAGCTCAAGGGTAGATCCGCCGTCACTGAAAATGACTCCTGATTAGCACCTGAGATATTAAGGACAGTCACTTCCAATGTTTCGTCTTCCCCATCGTTAGTGATTGTTAAGGCCTTCGTGTAGGGTCCTTGGCCCTCTTCCAAATCACCAAAAGCAACAGTCGACTCAACTACAAGATTAGGATCATCAGGTTCCGGTGGTACAGACACCTCAAGGACAAAGTTGTCTACATATGCCGCGACTCCTGGCTCAGCGTTATTAGATCTATCATAGAAACTGAGAATTGGAATTATGGAAGTCGTTAATTCATTATTGTTGTCCTTCGCATTGATAGTTCCGCTAAAAGTAAGAGTGTGCCAAGTGTCTGCTTCTAGTGAATCCCATTCCCATTTCTTGTTAGCCGCACCTTGATTAATTCCATTCCAGCGGACGATCATGTTGAAGCGGTCAGGAGCACCATTCCCCTCGGGGTCAGTATCAAATGTTGTCTCACTCGGTATATAAAGATCAATCTTCATAGTGTAAGTGTCCTCCCCAGGAACGGCCTCAGTGGACAGGTCAATGGATCCTGGCCAAGGCGCTCTTAACTCTCCCCAAGGAGAGGTCCCAGAAGGATCTCCAATGTTCACGGAACCCACATTACCGCGACCCGAATCTGTAGGATCTTCAATTGTAGTAGTTTTACCTGCATTATTTCCAGTGCCGAGCCCATCAGTCGTATCAAAATCATCCTCAAGAATAATGATGTTTTGAGCATTCAAAAATGAACAAAGGAAAAAGCTAATAATTAGAGATGAGACTATTTCTTTCATGGTAAAATATGATGAGTTAAGAACTTAATCATTCTTAAGTGAATCTATGGTTAATGCCTTTTTTCTTTTAAAGAAAAAATCAAACTCATTATGATTTAAAGAATCAGACTTAGCGCCTACGACGTCTAAGAAAAAGAAGAGAACCAAGAATACCAAGGACGCCAACGCTAGGCTCAGGAATTGGAGTTGTGGTTACTGAGATACTGACGTTATCAATGTAAGCAGCAACACCAGGCGCTCCGTTATTTGATCTGTCATAGAAACTAAAGATAGGAATAATCGAAGTTGTTGGGTCACCATTGTTATCGTTCTCTTTGATCAATCCACTAAAACTCAATGTGTGCCAGGTATCAGCGGCAAGAGAGTCCCAGTTCCATTTTTTATTGGCAGCTGCCTGGTTAATTCCATTCCAACGAAGAATCATGTTAATGCGGTCCGCAGCACCGTTCCCGGCGGCATCTGTGTCGAATGTTGTATCAGCTGGTATGTAAATGTCAGCCTGCATCGTAAAAGTATCTGTGCCTGCAACGGCACCAGCAGGAAGATCAATGGATCCTGGCCATGGTGCTCTGACCTCACCCCATGGTGAAGTTCCTAATGGACCGGTACCATCTGCCTTGAGCTTTCCAATATCAACGGATCCAACATTTCCACGACCTGATCCGGTAGGATCAGCTATCGGTGTAGTCTTAGCTGCGTTGTTGCCTGTGCCGAGACCATTGGCTGCACCCGCACCAATATCATCCCAGTTATCTTCTAAGAGGGTAACAGCACCATGAGAAACAAAAGCGCTGAGGAGTAAAAAAAGTAAAATGGGGTTAATGGGATTTTTCATTTTTCAGAGCCATTAATTAACACTCAAACTATTAATAATCAAGCCGCAAACGACAAATTTAGACCATCATTTAATCACGCTATGCCGTGACATTGTTCTGTGTTCTTTGATATTTTTAACCGCTAAAATAATTGGCAATTTAAGACGATTTTAAAGTTTTTTTAACTCCAAGATACTATTTGGACCTGAATAGCTGAAATTCTCCATTATTCTGGCCCATTAACAGTTCCAAAGAACCATCTTCGTCAAGATCAGTAACAATTAAACGCCTCGGATCAGCCCTTGAGAAAAATCCACTGTCATTGGGCCACAACTCATCGAACTGACCATTATCCTTCGATATCAAAATGACGCCAAGACCTGCATTCATGCGACCAGTTTCCCTCTGAGCAGCATTGAAGTTTTGAGCAATAATGATGTCATCCCGACCATCCCCATTGACGTCTGTTAATACGATATCCATGACCGGTGCCATCTGAGAGAGTAAGGGCAAAGGTTCGGCGGTGAACTTTCCTTTACCGTCATTGCGAAAAAGCATCGTGGAAAGTGTATTGGCTTCGAAGCGTTTGGCATCTTCAATCGCTTTGGGCGTATAAATTTCACGAATTGTCTTACTTGCGAAGTCAGAATAAGTAGGAACTCTATCAATCAAATGAGGCATAGCGGTGGTCGAGCAGCTACGGCCTCGGATAGGGAGCAACTTCCCTTCCTTGTACTGAGCCTCAACGAGCTGCATCGTTCCGGCTTCTCCAAAGTCAGAAGCGAAAATTGTCGCGGGCTTCTCTTCTGATGCACTGTACTTGGTATTCGTTCCAAAATTACCGGCGATAATGTCATTGTCTCCGTCCTGGTCCACGTCACCAACTGCAATGCAGTTCCACCAACCAGTGAAATCATTGAGGCCCAAGCTATCCGTAATCTCATGAAAGCCATCTCTTTTGTTCTGGTAAACGCGGACCGGACCCCACTCAGTTGCCAGGATCAGGTCTGCCCGATTGTCACCATCGATGTCTGACCATTTCACATCAGTGACCATACCAGAAGAGCTGGCAGAGCATTGAGCCTTTGAAAAATTTCCTCCCTCATTAATTAACAACACACTCTCGGGACCAGTCGGATAATTTCCAGGGACGAAGCGGGAACCAACGAAAAGATCTAAATCCCCGTCATCATCAAAATCATGAGCCGCGACCCTACTACCACTAAATTTTAAATCCGGCAAAATGCCTTTAGGGGCACGGGTCAATTGTCCTGATCCATTGTTAATGTAGAGCCGGTCCTGATAATGCTCATGGCCGGCATCCTGACTAGCCCCACCACTAACGACATAGAGATCCTGATCACCATCATTATCGAAATCGAACCAAAGGGCATCAACGTCCTCATAAATTTGATCCGCCTTTAAAGCAGGGAATGAAACGCGTCCGAATTGGCCCTCCTCATTCTGTATAAATAAAGCACTTTGCCTGTCCCTGGCCCCGCCAATAAAGACATCCTTATCGCTGTCAGAATCCACGTCACCAATTGCAAGGGCCGGTCCGAACCTTGAAAGACGGTTAGGCAATAAGGGTTGAGAGGTGAAATCATCGTAAAAATTCTCAGTATGAGTAAAATTAATACCAAGAGCCTCATCGATTTGAGAAAATAATCGGTTCTCAGAATTCGAAACTTTATCAGGAGATTCTGTAGATCCTGTTCCGGACTCAGTGACCCTGTAATGCCACCCTGATAGGAGCCCTTTAATAGTCTGGTCATGACCGTTAGGCCATTCAATATTTAATGCTTTCGGTTTGACCGAAGAGGGCCAGCCAAAATGAATGACTGGTTCGGCCCCACTCATGTAACCACGTGAACTAGTAAGAATGCGGCTCATTGACTGTCCGTTAGATAATTTCAAAGTGAGGCGGGCTCCGATCCCAAAATGATTACTAAACTCACCTCTCAGACTAATTAGCATGGAACTGGAATCGGAAAGATTAGCCTGCAAAGAATCATCCCCCAGATTCATATAAATGCCGACCGGGTCATTCATATTATTGACCACAACATCCAAGTCTCCATCACGGTCAAGGTCAGAGAGAACCGCTCCATGACTGACTGTTTCTTCGTTCAGTCCCCAATCATCGCCTAACTTCTCAAACTTAAAATTACCGCGGTTACGAAAGGCCAAGTTCTTTTCTTTGAATCGAGGCGAATCGAGAAATATTTTTCTGAGCTCCATCGCACTCGCTCCACTCGCACTGGCTTGCTGCACCCTAATGGCTCGGTCTGAATCCTGAACATTACGCTCTATGCCGTTCGTGAAAAAAACATCTTCTAATCCGTCATTGTCCAGATCACCGAAGATCGCAGCCCAGGTCCAGTCCGTACTCTCAATCCCTGCATGGAATGCCACGTCAATGAATTTCCCAGTCCCAGTATTCACATGCATCACATTGCGCATGTACTGACGAGGCTCAAGATTATCTAGGAACCATGCCGTGTCAGTCATTGATCCCATCATGGTCTTTTGCTTGAAGTGGGTCGTGGCCGACATGTCGGTACTGAGATAATCAAAGCGACCGTCGTTGTTGATGTCGGCAAAATCACTGCCCATCGAATTCCATGACGTATAGGCTAGGGACTCTTCAGTAATTTCGGTAAATGTTGAGTCTCCATTATTGCGATAGAGGTGATCAGGGGTATGAAAGTCATTTGAAACATAGAGGTCAGGCCACCCATCATCATTATAGTCCCACCAGACCGCGGCAAGACCATGTTCCCTTGTAATATTAATGCCTGAGACGCGGGTAACGTCCATTAGCTTTGGCATACCATCTTTGCCTGAACCTTCATTTCTAAAGAGTCGATCATAGGTGCCCAGTTCACGGGGAAGCCCATCAATCATTTCGAACTGATCTGCCTGAGTCGGATGGGCCCGAGTAATACCACTATTGTCTTTCTTGGTCAGGACCTTTCCTTTGAACATTTCACTGATCTGCAAGAGTCGTGTCGCGGTACGGTAAAAATCAAGATCCCCGTCCCTATCATAATCTGCAAAAGCAACCATCGTCGGTGCGCGGTAGGGGTTTTTGGCTCCCCCCACAAAGCCTCCATTAAAAGTACCATTTCCCTGATTTATATAAATTTCGTCAGAATTCCCCTTATTGCATACGTACAGGTCAAGGTGCCCGTCATTATTAATGTCCGCAAAAGCAGCACCTGATCCCCATGACTTCTTATCCTTAATCCCTGCCTCTTTTGTCACGTCTTCAAATTTCCAAGGAGCCGTTTGCCTGAACAGTTTATTGGGTCCATCCTGAGACACTAGAAAAAGATCAGGTAATCCATTATTATCAAAATCTCCTACGCTCAGACCAGCACCACTTAGAAGATAGTTCTTAATATTCTCATCATTGAGCTGGTTACGAAAATCTATTCCTATCGACGGGCCCTTCCTCCGGTAAAATCTTGCACCGGAACTTTTTTCCGGACTGGAGATCGTTACATTTTTCCTCAGCTTCTTACCCTCTACCCAATCATCTATTTTCTCGAAAGGGACCCATTCCCGTTCAGTTTCAGTCTGAGAAGCAGTCTGTTCTGGCCCCGATCCACCACCACATGAAAAAAACATGAGAGGTAGAAAAATACAAAGAATCGGGTATAGCTTCATTTTTATATCCATTCCTAATGGCCATTTATAACCCAATTTTATGATCTTTGCTTCTAAGAAAATTAACCCTCCCCACAAACTGAAAAAAGGATTATGGTGTGTATAGGATCTCCTTGAGAAGTCCCCTCCCTAGAAAACCCTCAACTGCTTAAATTAAAAAATGTCAATTCCCCGCATTTTAAAGTCTTCATTGATCGGACTAATGACCCTTAGTCCGTTCTTTTGCATTGCCCAGACAATCGTGATTAATGAAATCCATTACGATGAAAATGATAAGACTGTCCGAGCCGAATTCATTGAACTGTATAATGCAGGCGAAGAAACCATTGATTTGTCTAATTGGTATTTCTCCGAAGGCATTGATTTTAACTTTCAGGAAGGAGTCACGATAGGAGCTGGAAATTATCTCATCATCGCAGAGGATCCTCAGACCATCGAATCTCAGTTCAAGGTCA
>JAAZZC010000089.1 GCA_014239335.1 Verrucomicrobiales bacterium | reverse complement strand
GTCATTTCCGCAGAACCGCCTAGTTCGTACTCTCCTTGCCACAACAGTGCGGTCTTATCACTTACGCGATGTTGTAACAGCCATTCGACCCCATTCCCGCAAGTACCATGAGCATCGCTTACATGCGCGTCGACTCTTACCTCTCCTTCGATTGGGCTCTGCCAGCCAACGGCGGAAAAATGAGTAGGAGTCGGATGCATAACTACTGTATGTGCCTTCGCCAAACCTGGGATCCGTTCATCTTTATCCGACGAATTTGCGACAACTGATGGAAGAGAATCCGGCTTATCTGCAGATAAGCCCTGGATACCATCACGAATATTAAACCTCTTCTTTAAGTGACCATCAACTTTTACGCCACTGGCACGACCAATGGCAAGATAGTCTAGCCACACCTTCAACGTTTCTGCGTCGATGTTATGTGCCGAAGAAATCTTGGCAATATCGGAATCGTTTTTTACAGCACTGGCAGCGTCGAGATATCTTGCAGTGAGGCCAAGCATCTTGAACCGCTGTTCATCGATGAGGCGCTGCAATGCCGCCAATTCCCACAATTTCATTGGCGGGCGCCCACCCCCCTCTAACCTTAGATTCTTCCAAACAACATAATCATCTTTATTTCCGTCATTTGCGTCATCCGTGATTAGATAAAACACAACATCGCTACCGTCAGATCCAACGGGCAGACTCCATTTTATATCATGCCGTGTAGTCACCAAGTCCTGAACACCTACTGCCTCCATCCAGCGTGGCGGACTACCCCCACTGTCAATATGTCCAATCGTATTGAACTTCCACAACTTCTTTTGTTCCTGATCAATTTGAGCCACGAGTTCCGATGGATCGCCCGATTCCGTGGCATCCCATTTCTCCCGAAGTCTTCCTAGCAGAGTTCCATCACCCCCCTTATCTGATGATAGGGTTTCCCATAAAGTTCTAAGATATTTGGCATTTAGACTGCGTTCCTTGGCCACAGATTCTAGTGTTTTTGTGCCACTTTCCAGTGCCTCGCGTTCCGCAAGAGTCGCTGCCAAATACCTGGCCACAGGTAACCGACCGCCTTGATTCGTTGTGAACTTGATCCCTTGAAGGTTCACGGCCGAGCCGCCGCTGTCCTCCGTGAACTGACGATAGAACGCCTGAATACGCGACATTAGCTCATTGGTCCGGTCACGTTCCGTTGTGAAGGGGGAAAATCGGATTCCTTCAGGCGTGAGCACGGCATGATCCGCTACCTCTTTGGCTGCGTCGAGGTATTTTATTGCTAATGCGGGCGACATTCCTTGAGCTTCACCGGAATTCGTGAATCCTTCACCCGCTGCTCCATCGACAGGAAACTCGTGAGTCGGATTCAGAGAAGCTACCCCAGTCAGATCACGGACAGTATAATTATACTCATCATTATTGAGCCTGCGCAGAACGACCCTCCCAGGATCACCTGCACGGGCCTCGGCCTCAACGGTCAAAAAATTATGAACCCATTCAGAAAGCTTGTCCCTCTCAGAGTCTGACGGTTGGTCTGATTTTCGGGGTGGCATCTGCCTGGAAATGAGCATCTTTTCGACCTTAATCCATGCCTTGGTATCCCTTCGCAAATCATCAACTGTCTTGAAAGCATCAAAATTAAGATCAGCCTCCGCATCATCATCTGAATGACACTCGACGCAATATTTTTCAAGAAGAGTAACAATGTCCTTAGCATAGTCCAATGGCTTGGCCTGCGTTTCATCATTGTACTTTCCTATAATGAGCAGGAAAAGAATCAGTCTTCTCATAAATTAGCGGTCAGCTCATATTTAAACAAAAAAAGCCCCCCTCTACTAGTCAAACTTTGACCTCCTTAAAAGCCACTCCACTGCAATTTTTGCAAGCCTGGTACTCGTTCCATCCGAACTATAACTTAGTAATGGAACATGAGATCCGTTAAGAATGCTCCAGAGTTCTACGTCTCCATGCCCGTTC
>JAAZZC010000149.1 GCA_014239335.1 Verrucomicrobiales bacterium | reverse complement strand
TAATCTTATTTTTTCTTCCACTTCTTCAATTGCTCTGTTCGCTCGCCTCACGTTCATCTGGGCTTCAGTGCTAGCATCCTGTAGAGTAGATAATCTCGAGCTGTAAAGTTCCTGTTCAGCTTGTTCTAATTTCCGCTCTCGTCTGCGCTTTTCGCTAATCCAATAATTGTATTGTTCGTCTTGTACCCAGTGTCTTGTTCGCCGAACAGTGTCACCTACTTCGTCAATTGATTTGGAAACGCGTTCCATGAAAATTACGAGGCTATTGCGAAATGATTCCAAGGAATCGATCGAAGCTACTTTGGCTTGGTCTGCCATTTTCTATTAGCGTTGGTCAAGGTACTCTTCAATTCGTCTTGCCTTGCGCAGTAGGAAAGGTGAATGCGCTTGCGATACTTCAACGAATTTCCGTAAAGCTTTCATCATCCCTTCAAATTCTTCTGAAAACTTTACCTGCTCTTGATCTTGCCAAGTATTACTAAGTGAGGAGAACCGGGCCTGCAGAGAAGCCGAACGGGAGGAAACATCTTCATTAAAACGTTTAAGTTCTTCCGCAAAACGACGAACTTCTTCTGGGTCCATTATTGCCTGAGCCATAATCTTTTTATTTTTTATTAATTTGCTTATGATTTTAGTGTTAAAAAATGAAAAACGCCATGTCTTCTTAAGTTCTTTCTACATGAATGCTTGAATTAGGTGTGATACTTGCTTAATCCGTAATAGATCAATAATAATACTTATAATGATACTCACTTTATCACCGGCAAAGACCATGGACTTTGGGGCTCAATGCCTCACTAAAAAGCATACAAGTCCAGATTTCATGCAAGATTCTGAGGAATTGATAAAAAATCTTACTAAAATGGGTAAGCCGGATCTCAGTTCGCTAATGAATATTAGTGATAAGTTGGCAGATTTGAATTATGAACGCTACCGCAGTTGGTCAGTGCCGTTCAGCACTGATAATGCTAAACAAGCACTGCTTGCTTTTAAGGGAGACGTTTATACTGGCTTTGGCTTTGATAAATGGCGAGCAGTCGATTTTAATTTTGCACAAAAAAAAATCCGTATCCTCAGTGGTTTGTATGGGTTGTTGCGGCCCCTTGACCTTATCCAGGCTTACCGCCTTGAAATGGGTACGGGGCTTAGTACCAGCAGAGGGAATAATCTTTATGACTTTTGGGGCGATAAAATTACGGACGCTTTGAACGCGGCGATCAAAGAAACCAAGAGTAAAGTTCTGATAAATCTTGCGTCGAATGAGTACTTTAAATCTGTGGGTGTAGATAATTTAGACGCCGAAGTGATTGCTCCTACATTCAAAGATTTTAAAAATGGGAAACATAAGTTTATAAGTTTCTATGCAAAAAAAGCTAGAGGAATGATGGCAGATTTCATTGTTCGAAATAAGATAAAAAGTTCTCAAGAAATATTGAAATTTGATATTGGAGGTTACTATTACTGCTCATCTTCTTCTACACCCGAGGAGCCAGTGTTTCTTCGTGACTGAATGCGCGACGCATTCTATAAAATTGCCAATGTTCGAATTTTTTTCAGATAATTATCCATTGAGTGATCGTCGATAGCTCCTGGAAATCTTCTAGCTATTTCCTTGATATATTCTTTAGGGTCTTTTCCTGAAGGGTCTAGGTAAAGTAATAATCTCTTCCAGGAATTAAGTCCTGCATGGATTTTCCCTTCGGAGTTTAAATAGTGAAGCTCCCCAACGTGTTTGTATCGAAGCATTCTAGGGGGTATTCTAGATACAATATCGTGTCTATTTACAATTCGAAAGCTTCGCCCGGAATCGAATTTATTGTAAGTGGTTTTAAAGTTTTTGCAGCCGACTCGAGGAGCCCCAAAAGTGTAAACAGAATGGACCGGATGATTTTTGATAAATAAATAAGCGGCAGCTAGATTGGCAATGGCACCGCCCAGGCTATGACCGGTCAGAAATACTGGAGCATTTTTATTTCCTAGATCTTTTATTTTGGATTCGATGTTTTTGATTTCGTTGGCTATTCCGGTGTTAAATCCTCTATGAACACGATCCCCTTGTCCGAACGGGCCTTCAATGAAACTGGCATCTATATTTTCCTGCCAAATTTCGTAATCTCGTTCGCTGCCGAGAAAAGAGACAATTGTAAAATGATCTGAAGCCGCTATAAAACCACGCACATTTGAATGATGAAAAGGTAAAACATTGGGGACTTTCCATTCTTCAGCGATTTGATGACCTATTAATTCGGGTGACTGATAAGCCGCTTTCGATGCGAGGGCGCAAGCAAAAGCGTTTTGAATGTCAAAGCCTTTAGATTGAGGCGATATCGTGAACATGATGTTATGAGCCTGTTCTGATTGATTTGGTTTTATGGTTTATCTGTCTGTGGTGGGGTCTTAGGGCCTCCTAGGAGTTCGATCATGGCTTTTCCCATTCCATCACCGATTAACCAATAACTTTCAGCATTACAGCACCAGTGATACCTGATCGGTCTGGGTGAAACTGGCCCGTCTCGGAAGAATCCGCGAGTTTCGACATACTTTGCATTATTTTTGAATTCATTGGATTGAGCAACTGATTTTTGTGCTGACATAATCATTAATCTGCGGTCAATTTTTTGCTCCCAACCTCCAAACCCACTCCCGGCAATCACGAAAGGAAGGCCGGGAGAGTTCAAGTCCTTGCGGATATCACGAATGAAGTTAGCCATGTTTGATTCATATTCTTTTGAGTCCTTCATGCTGCAACCGTCGTTCCATCCCTGATGCCAACCAAATCCAGCCAATTCAAACTTGAGCCCTTTAAGTTGTGGAAATTCAGAACCTAAATTTTCTAATTGGCGGGCGGTGCTTGAAATTAAATGATCGTATTGATCTCCGATACCAGGACCTCTTTGTTTATTTCCATTATTACCCGAACTTGGAGGTCTCCAGGGACCAGCCAAACTTGTGCCGCCAGGGCCGAATTTAATAAGGACTATTGGGTCACTGGAATAATCGCCGAGGGCCCAACCGAAACCAAGTTCCGGTCCAATGGAGCCTCGACCTGCATATCCACCTATTGTTAATTTCCCTTTTTTGTTATACCAACTTATCCATACATCATCTCTTACTTTCCAATTTCCTTCTTTGTCCTTTAGGTGTTGGTATTTTTTTGTAGTTGCAGGGTTTTTTGTAAGTTTTTCTAAAGTCCCTTTCTGTTCTGGGCGACCTTTGATGAGTCCGTGCCCTTCCATGTTTGATTGTCCCGCCAGAATGAAGACTTTGATTGTTTTCGAGGATCTTGGGGTACAGGATTCCTTTGCATATGCATATCCTGATATGAATGCTGAAATCAAAGTGATTTGAATGGATATTAACAAATTCATAAGGTGGCTAAATTAAGCTAAGTGATTTATGTGTCGTTGATACTTATGAGCGTAGTAATTAGTTTCGATTCGAAGAGGGGTAAAGTTTAACTATGCTCAGTATAATGTTAGTCAAAGGCAATTACTGTTTGAATAACAAGACTTTTTGTAGCTATAGTTTTGTTAAGTGGATTCGAGCACAACTTTTATTTTCATTTTAGGAACGATACTCGTTACTATTTTTATTATTTGGGCGATTAATAGATCTTCTGGACAAAATAAGCTACTGCGAGATAAGATTTTTAATTCTCCATTCCCAGATGAGTGGGAAGTGATTCTTGAAAATAATTTTAAACTTTATAAGCGATTGCCTAATGATTTGCGGTCGAGGCTTAATTCCTATGTAAATGTATTTATGGCTGAAAAGTCTTTTGAAGCTTGTGGCGGCTTAGACGAATTAACAGAAGAGATGTGCGTTACTATCGCGGGTCAGGCGTGTTTGCTTTTACTCAGTGGTAGGTGTGGCTGTTATGATACGCTATCGACAGTCTTAATTTATCCAGACATGTATAGTGGTGAAAGTTCTATCAATGAAGATGGAACGGTCGGGGCAGGAGGGAACCGCTTAGGTGAGTCTTGGGGGAGTGGTACAGTCATACTGTCATGGGTTCATTCTTTGCGTGGTCCCGCCATAGCGAATGATGGAAAGAATGTTGTAATTCATGAGTTTGCTCATCAACTTGACCAGAAGGACGGATCGGCAGATGGTGCTCCTCGACTGGGTTTTACAGAAGAGAATAGAGATTGGGCTAAATCATTTGGAGCAGCTTATCAACGACATGCTAAGAGGCACCGAGGAGGAAGGAAGTTAGTGATCGATGCTTACGGGGCAACGAATCCTGCCGAATTTTTTGCAGTAGCGACCGAGACATTTTTCGAAAAACCTAAGAAACTTCAGCAGCGCTATCCCCGAGTCTATGAGCATTTGAAGAGCTTTTACGCACTTGATCCACTTGCTTGGAAGTAGCAGTTCAAAATAATCACAATATCTCATAAATAGGTATCATTTCGTTCCTTTTGTTCACTTTTCCTGAATTTCAATGTATGAGTTAAATTTTAAAAACTTATACCTTTAAAACCTTAAATACCCGTTTATTCTCATATATGATAGCAATAAGCCGATCAAATATAATAAATTTATAAAATATGATTTGATTTATCTAAATAATTAATTAATTTGAATAATCATACTATTCAGATAATTGACGTGGCAAAGATACTTTCAGATTGGGTAAATGAAGAAGTCTCCGAAGTGAGGGGACGCTCAGTACGTTGGCTTTCGGAGAGGCACTTCTTCCGTGATCCAATGAGACCTATTCAGTCTGATACTGATTATTTTTTCGCACCAGCAGATGGTGTCATCATTTATCAGCGACGAGTCCGTCAGCAAGATTCAGTCATTGAGATAAAGGGGCGAAATTACACACTTAAAGAAGCTCTCAGGGATCCCAATTATACTGCACAGTTTAGTTTAGTGATTGGTATCTTTATGACCTTTTACGATGTTCATATAAACAGAATTCCTTATCCTGGGATTTTGAGTTATAGGGAATTAGAGCCTATTGATAGTTTTAATAAGCCCATGCTCGCGATGGAGAATTCCATTGTTGATGATCTTACAATTGACCATGATGCAGCCGAATACCTTCATTGTAATCAGAGAGTGTTGAATAAGGTTGATAGCTTGGACTTAGGGTTGAGTTACTATGTATTACAGATTGCTGATTACGATGTTGATTCTATCACCCCATTTGATCTGAGTGATCATCGTGCATATCAGCAAAACGAGAGATTCTCCCAGATACGATATGGTTCTCAAGTAGATTTAATTATTCCTTTGGATGGATCTACAGGATTCGAGCTTTTACTAGAAGAGGGGAATCATGTTGAAGCTGGGGTTGATCCCTTATTGAAAATTAAACGTCCCTTTTCAGTCTAATGCTAAGTTCTAAAATACAGATAAATAAACGCTCTGCCGAACCTCGGAAAGTTATTACAAAATCATTAGTGGATTCTTCTGCCCCTTCAAGGCCAAGGAACCTTAGTCATTTGGATGTTCCGACATTTCTTATGTGTCCTCCTATTTCATATAGTACAAATGAACCGAATAATATTTGGATGGAAGATCTCACTGAGTCGGAACGTAAGGTTGAGCCTAAAAAAGCATACAGGCAGTTCCAGTCTCTCTATCAATTTCTTTCGTCTAGGGGAGTAGTGCAGTTACTGCCTGTTCCACCGGATTGCGAATTGCAGGATCTAGTTTTTACAGCAAATCTTGGAATATTTCTTGAACACCTTCCGGCCAAAGACACGGTTGTTTTGGCTAATTATCATTCAAGGCCGAGGGTCGGTGAGACCGAAGTCGGGGTGAAGTTCTTCCAATCCATGGGGTATAAAACTATCGTGCCTAAAACAAAGTTTGAGGGGGAGGCTGAACTTAAGCACCTTTATGATAATGTTTATGTGGGGGGGTATGGTATGCGCTCTGAAAAAGAAACATACGATCAGTTGGAAGATCAATTTGGGATGAAGATAATTAAGGTAAGAGAAACGGATCCGTATTTGTACCATCTTGATTGTTCAATATTTCCGCTCACTTATGAGAAGACGGTCGTTTGTACTCAGCTACTGAATTCAAACGAGATAAAGGAATTAGAAAGATACACTGAAATCGTAGATGTATCACGTGAGGAGTCTATTCCAGGGCTCTGTAATTCTGTTCGGTTGGGAAACTTTATACTTAATGGGTCGCATATTCATGAGTTGAAGAGAGGGACCGAAGCTTACCGTCTTGAGCTAGCTAAGAATCGAAAGCTCGAAGACATTGCTGCGGACAATGGGTTTGAACTGGCGCTCTTTAACTTGAGCGAATATCAGAAGGGAGGAGCCGCTCTTTCCTGTATGGTCATGCATTTGAACCGGGTCTCTTACCAGCATCGCTTATTGTAGAGGTTCGCTGAGGGGCTTTCTTAGTCTGATGTTTAGCCAAGCTCCTGAACGCCATCTCATCCAAAAAAGTATGCCCTGGCATGTTATGTAAAGTAGTGCCAGGGCCCAAATAACGAGTGATCCTTTCTCTCTGAAAAAGCTCACTGCAATAGCTCCACCCAAACCAAGTACCAGAATACTAAGGAAAACATTCGCGATTGAAGTCCACTTGGTGTCACCGGTTCCTTGAAGTGCATGAAGGTACGTTATATTCATCGAGTCAAACCACTGTGAGAGGCTCACGAAGAGCATGCCTCCGCAGGCAATGCTGATTACCTCAGGTTGATCTGTGAACATGGAAACTATTGGATGGCGGAAAATATATAAAATGATACCCGCACTAAGCATGAATAGTGAATTGATTTTAAAGCATGTCCTCACATGGGCACGTGCCCTTTCGTGTTCTCCTTTACCAACAGAATTCGCGACTAATGTTAGAACTACTGTGGCGACACCTTCAGCCGGCATAAATGTTAATTGCATGCAACGCATCAGGATAGTTCCTGCGGCAAGAGCTTCTTCTCCGTAATATGAAATAAGTGCACCTACAAGGACTCCCCATGACAGGATGTCGACGGCTCCTTGGATGCCAGCCGGAAGGCCCGAAGACCACAATCTTCGTATTCCTTCCAAGGATTTAGGGGCTTTTCTGGTGTTTAATGATTTGTTTGATTTGGCCAATACGAAATGTATGAACAAAATAAAACATTCAAATATTGTTGCTAACACAGTTCCCCAAGCGGCACCGTCGAAACCATAATTAGGAAAAGGACCGACCCCAAGTACAAGGCCGTAGGTAATAGTAAAATTTAGTATTAGGCCGATTACACTGCATATTAGAACAGGTCCAGGTCTTCTAGTTCCTATATAGAAATTGGCAATTGCATTAGTTACTAATACTCCAGGCAAAGCCAATAGACTGATTTTGAAATATCTAGATTCAAGATTTCCTAACGAACCATATTGGCTTCCCGCTAGGACCTCAAATACAGAGCCTAGTGGCCAAAGTAAAATAGCGGCGATCCCTATTACTAGCGAAGAGTAGATACCAATCCATGCAAAGTGGCCACAGCTTTTTTTGTCCCCCGCGCCATGGCTTTGACCTACGAGAGCGGTGACAATTCCTAAGAATGAATAGGCAAAGCTAACAATAACGAAAATACACATTGAGGGTAGCGTTATGGCAGCAAGTGAACGGCTTCCTAGCTTACCGAGAATCCATGCATCAGTGGCCTGCATCGCTGCAAAAGTTAGGTTTAGTAATATAACTGGCATCGCAAGCCTTAACGTTGACGATAGCGATAGCCCGACTGATTTAGTGATATTCCCGTTACCTGGCGGCTTTTCCTTATTAGAGAACATTAGAATTTATTGAATTTGTCTCATGCATAGCCCTCTGTGCAAGTTCGATTGTTAAGATTACTTAAATAACAACTGCCCTTAATAAATTATGGAATATTTATAAAATATGGAAATTATAGTTGAAGTGATTTAAAATCAAGATAAGCTTATAATAACCATAATTAATAAAATGAGAATAGTAAAAGGTCTAATTTATATAGCGATAGCATCAACTCTATTAGGATGTCAAAAAAACAACCAAACAATTAATAAGGCTGATGATTCAACGAACAATGTTGTGAAAATGTTGTGTTGGTCTGAGTATTTTGATCCCGCTGTTATTGAGGAATTTACAAATGAAACCGGGATAGAGGTTGAATATATAACCTATGATGATCCAGACGAAGTTGAGGCAAGATTAGCCTCTGAGCCTGGTCGATTTGATGTGGTTGTGACAGATGACCTTGCGATAAATATATTAGCTAAATTAAGGTTGCTTCAACCTCTCGATAAATCCGCTTTGACAAATTTTGGAAATGTTTCAAGTGAATACCTGCGTAAAAAATTTGATACTGAGAATAATTATTCAGTTCCATATCTATGGGGAACGACTCTCATTGCGTATAGGGCAGATAAGATCGAGCCTCCAGAGAAGAGTTGGAAATCGTTATGGGACAAGAAGTATAAGGGAAAGGTAATGGTTCTAGGGGACAGAACAGAAGGGCTTGGGATTGGGATGATTTCACAGGGTTACCCAATTAACAGTTCTGATCCAAGGCACATTCACTCTTCATCAGAAATTCTTGTTGAGGGGATAAAAATTAGTGACATTCGATTAGGTAGTGATGCAGAAATTAGAGAAGGCATTCTCTCTGGTGATGTTTGGATCGCTTCATGTTATAGTGGGGATGCGGCAATGATCTCTGCGGAAAATGAAAACATCTCATACTTTATTCCAAATGAAGGGGCTCCATTATGGATGGATAATTTTTCTGTAGCAAGTGATGCCACGAATGTCAAAGGAGCTCACTTATTTGTTGATTATATGTTGAGAAAAGAGTCGGCAGCAATGAATGCTAATTTCACTTGGTATGGGACGACAAATAGAGCAGCTGTCGCACTCCTTGATGAAGAGCTTTTAGCAGATGAGACGATCAATCCACCCGAAGCAATACGGTCTTTGTGTCAGTTATATTATGTTCCTGATGCTAACCGTGACCTTTTATTAAATGAAGCATGGAGTAAGGTCGTTGATGCATTGCGAACTAAGTCTAAGGAGCGTTTAGATGTGGAGGTCGCGGGGAGTGTTGAGGATTGAGTTCGCGAAGAAATTTTCCTAAGGCGGAATTAAAGAGATCGGGCAGTTGTAGCTGATTATCATTTGAATCATTTTATATGACATCGATTCGAATCAGGTTGCTTCTTGTTCTTCTGGCCGTTGGGTTGATCCCGATGCTCATTGTGATGCTGGTAACAAATTACCAGACGAGAGAATCTCTTGAATTGTCTGAGCGTGAGAAGATTGCTGCGGTTACTTATGAGGTTGCTAGGCAGGCCAGGCTTGTGATGGATTCAGCAACGAATGATCTTGTTGCGCTGCAGGGAAATCAGATAGTGACAGATTCCTCGATCCCGATGGATGTTAGAGTTGAAGAGATGCGGCGTCTTGTTGCGGCGTATAAAATGTTTGACGATATTACTTTATATGATTCAAGAGGTCTCATAGTTCGTTCCACTACTAGTGAATTTCATCCAGAGCCAGAGGAGAAGACTTTGTGGTTCAAGGACTGCCTTGCAGAACAGAAAGTGGTGACGTCGCGCCCTCACCATGTCGAAAATGAGAATGGGTTACATCTCAAAGTTTACATTCCACTAAGCATTGCCAATATCGACGAGAACTTTGTGCTCAGGGCTCGACTGAAGTTTGATCCAATGTGGAATCTTATAGAAGGTATTAAAATAGGTGAACGAGGTCAGGCTCTCCTCTTGGATCCACGGGGCCGGTTGATAGCGGGTCGTGATAAAGAAAAGATATCTCGCCCCTATTTCAAAGCAGGAGTCACTCCTTTCTGGGATCAAAACAAAGGGTTTGTTAATATTAAAGGAGAAGAATTTTATTTTCAAAGTGAGATCTTACCGATAAGAGACACAGGAGTCGGAGAGGCTTGGGTAATTGCTTGTCTGAGGCCAAGATCGGAAGTTCTGGCTTCTGTGAAGCAGGCAGTTGACTTGCAGTCGAGGATTGCCTTTGCGGTTTTTATTGTTACGGGCCTTATAGGAGTTTGGCTGGCAAAAATGATTAGTAATCCAATTGTTAATGCCTCAACAATTGCGCAGAAGGTGGAAGAGGGTGACTTGAGTGTCAGAATGCAGGAAGAAGGCGCAACTGAAATTAAGCAATTAGGCGCATCTTTTAATGCGATGGTTGATCAGGTAAAGAATCATCGTGATGGGCTTGAAGCGATAGTGCATTCACGTACGGAAAAGCTACGCTTATCTCAAAGAGAGCTTGAAGTGACTTATGCTCAGCTTCGCGCCTCATATGAGGCAGCTAGAGATGGGATCCTTTTGGTTAGTAAGGATGGATCTTTGATAGCCGCCAATCAGAGGGTGATTGATTATTTTCAACTCAACGAAGGAGTTGATCAGATTGATATGGAAAGTTTTGAGAAGCAGCTCAGCAATCAATTTGCTGATGGGAAGGATTTTATAAAAGACTGGAAAGGTATTAATAAGGACTCGTCGAGGACTGCAGATTTGGAATGGATTTTGAATGATCCTGTTGAACGAGTTCTTTCAGTATATTCTTCTCCTGTTTTAATTCCTGGAGGACGTCAAATTGCACGTTTTTGGAGCTTCCATGATGTAACTGAACAGCGCAAATTACAGAAGGGGCTTGAGCAAGCACAGAAGATGGAGGCAGTTGGCCGGCTCGCTGGTGGAGTTGCTCATGATTTTAATAATTTGCTGACAGGTATTATTGGAAACCTTAGTCTTGTCGGAACTGGCGATGACGGGCGATATGAAAGTAAGAACGAAGAATTTATTTCTTCAGCTAAGCGGGCAAGTGAGCGTGCGGCGGAATTGGTTAAGCAACTCCTTGGCTTTTCTAGGCAATCCCACCTTGAACTTGATTGTTGCGAAGTGAACCAAGTTTTAGAGGAAGTGCATGGTTTATTGAAGAGTACAACTGATCCGGCTATTAGTATATCAATGGATTGTTCAGATGATCTTTGGACAGTCGAGGCTGACAGTACGCAGGTCGAGCAGGTAGTTATGAACATGTGCGTTAATGCGATTGACGCTATGAGTGGGATCGGAGGAGACTTAGTACTTGCGACTACTAACAAGAGCCTTAATCAATCGATGATAAGTAAGTATCCCGGCCGAGAAAAAGGAGACTTTGTTAAAATAACAGTAAGTGATAATGGTATAGGTATGCCTTCAGAGGTAATGGCGAAACTCTTTGAGCCTTTTTTCACTACTAAAGAACAGGGAAAAGGAACAGGGTTAGGGTTGGCAACATCATATGGTATAGTTAAACAGCATGGAGGTTGGATAGAGTGCGATTCGGAAGTTGGCGTTGGTAGTAACTTTAGTATTTTTCTGCCAAGAAAAGATGTGCGTAATGACACTCTTAAGCAGATTAAAAATGAAGATGATACTGATGTTAATGGGACTGAGACGATCCTTGTTGTAGATGATGAGGATCTGGTCCGCCGAGTGGCCGAAGGGGCATTAAAATGTTATGGCTATAAAACCTTGTCTGCTTGTAATGGGAAGGAGGCTCTAAAGGTTTTGGAGAAAAACAAAGATAAAATAATGTTAGTTCTACTGGATCTTACTATGCCGGTAATGTCTGGAAAGGAAACGCTTGCAGTGATAAGGGAAAGATTTACTGATGTTCCTGTCGTTGTATGTAGTGGCTACATGGTGGATCTTGAAGGTTTTGAGGATGAGACTGGCTTAAGGCCTGACTCTGCTATTCAGAAGCCATATAATGTAAATGATTTAGCAAAAAGAGTAAGAGAAGTTCTGGACGGGGTCGAAGCGCCGCTCATTGCATAGTTGTATCTTAGTGGTTATTTTTATGTATTATGATCTAAACATTACGTAGAATGGTTTAGGGGCTTTACCTAGAAGGATTGAGGCTGTATTATTATGCTATGAAAATAGCTTCAGTTTTATCCACGTTAATTGCTCTACTTATTGGAGTCGCAGGAGGTTACCTTATTGGCCAAAAAGGCGGTGACGATCAGGATGCCGGTGCAAAGAAAAGTCAATCCGGAGAAACTTCCAGTTCAGGTATAGGTTCTTTGGCGGGTGCTTCTAAGTCATCTTCAACGAACAGTAAGAGTGCTAATTCTTCAACCGAAGCGTCTGGAAGCAATTTGACTGCAGAGGCAAAGAAACTTATGCGCTCTGGTGATGTGACTGAGGCAATGAAAATGATACTCAATTCTCCTGGTTCAATTGGTAGAATGGAAGCTTTACTCGATTTTGTTAAGGAACTTGAGTCTGATGAAGTTGAGTCGGCCATTGATGAGGTGGGCAAGATGGCTCGAGGAGGGGACATGTTCATGTCAATGGGGTTATTAATGTCGAGGTATGCAGAAATCGATCCGGAGAAAGCGCTTAAATTTGTTGGAACGCGTGACCGCATGACACGCGGATGGGGAACTTCTTCAATTCTTAGGACCTGGGCATCTAAGGACCCTAAGGCTGCTGCTGATCATCTTACTAAACAAATGGATAGTGAGGGCACTGATGATTGGTCGATGAGGAGAACGGCTTCAAGTGTTGCTTCAGAATGGGCCAAACAGGACACGAATGCGGCTTTGGCCTGGGCTAAGGGTCTGCCTGATGAAGTTAAGGGGGATGCTCTTGGTAATATTATAGAACAAATTACAACTGATGATCCATTGAGGGCAGCGGAAGTTGCAATGGGCTTTGAGGGAGAGCAGCAGGAGCGTTCGTTTAGAACTATAGCAGATCGGTGGTCAGTTAATGAGCCTGAGAAGGCCTTGAAGTGGGCCGAGGGTTTGACTGTAGAGGGAAGAGTAGGAGTAATGGAAGAGGCTCTCGAAAATTGGGTCCGTGAGGATCCTGAATCAACAGTGGCCTATCTTGACAAGATGGAAGCTTCAGAGAGAGATTCAATTATGAAAGAAGTTGTTGAACAGTGGGCAAGGACTGGTGGAGATGCTACAGTAGACGCTGCTAATTGGGTTGCTTCTCAAGCTGATGGTGAGGGTAAGGTCGATGCGACTGGTGAGGTCGTCGGTCAGTGGATGAGATCTGATCCTGAGGCAGCATCTGAATGGCTTGGAGCGCAGCCGGTCGGTGATGCGAGGGACAGGGGAGTGGCATCATTACTGAGGGACCGTTCAGTAAGGGAAGACCCTAGCACTTCGGTTGCCTGGGCTGATACAATTAGTGATGACAAAATGAGAAGTGAATATGTTGAGCGCTCAGCGAGGAGCTGGCTTGCATCTGATCGTGCTTCTGCTCTTGAATATTTAGAGGCCTCAGAATCTCTTTCTGCTGACCAGAAGACAAAACTCATTGAGTTGCCGGCTGATCAGTTGCAGCGTGGCAGAGGAGATGATTTTAGGGGCCGCGGCAGGCGTCCTTTCTAATAATCAAAACTTACTAATTACTCTATAAGGGATTTTATATAAGTCGGCGTGAAGTATACACTTTGCTGTGAGGCTAGTGTATGTAATTAGAATTAATTAATGGAAGATCGTTCTCCTTCTAGATCAGATTGGGCCGAGGTTAGGGGTTCGGAGGTCCATGGGAGGGGCATGTTCGCAGTGAAGGATATTTCTGAGGGGGAACACATCATTGAGTATCTTGGAGAGAGAATTGACAAAGAGGAATCTGATAGAAGAGGCAATGCTCTTTATGATGAATCTCAGGAAACTGGTGGGGCTCAGGTGTATTTATTTACACTTGATGAGAGTTGGGATTTAGATGGTAATTTCGAATGGAATACAGCGAGGCTGGTCAATCATAGTTGTGTGCCGAACTGTGAGGCCCAGATAGACGATGAGTTAAGAATATGGCTCACGGCTGTGCGGGATATTAAGTGTGATGAAGAGCTGTCCTTTAATTATGGTTTTGGTATAGATGACTATGAAAGGCATCCTTGCCTGTGCGGTAGTCGTAAGTGCGTTGGTTATATAGTGACAGAGGAATGTTGGCCAGAGCTTCGCCGGATAATTAAGAAGAAGAAGGCCAAGGAAGAAAGAAAAGCGGCGAAGGAGAGGGCAAGGAAAAGAAAGAAAGAAGAGAAAAAGGAAAACAAAATTTCCCAATAGAGCTCTTAGGGGATTTTAATTGTTTTTCCTTTTATTATAACATCGGAGCTCATGCCGTTTGCACGTTTTATTGCGCTCACTGATGTCCTGTATTTTAATGCAAGACCAGAGAGAGTGTCGCCAGAAACTATCCGGTGATATTTGCTACCAGATTTTCCTGATGAACTTCTGCCACTTCTTTTTCTCGATGAACCTCTATTCCTATTTGAGTTTCTGCCTAGACGCTTTTCTCCTTCAGCTGCCCACGATGAGACGTAGCGACCATTACTATCGAATGGATATTCGTATTTGGACATCTTATGGGAAGGCGTGGAATTGCTACCATTTGGTAGCTGCGCGTCGAGTCCGGACCAGCTGTAGCTCCTGACCTTAGTCGAATCGGAGCCAGTGGAAACGCAACCAGAGGTGAGTAGTGAAGTAGTAGCGGCAAGAATGGCCCAGTGGCTTAATCTCATATTTTTTAATATGACACCAAAGTTCGCTAAAGAGCTAGTCAATTTGTGCTGCTTAAAGGACCTCCTCTGGAAGTCTAGTTAGGTACTCTTGGAGCATCTTCTTCATGGATTTATCAAATTCGGATAACTTGCCAGAGGCTATCGCATGTGAATCTGTAGCCAGTCTCAGTGCTTCCATGGTGTTGCCCTTAACTTTTTGTTTCGCATTCAGAGTATTTTCAGTGACATTCTTATTATTTATTGCCTCTGCTAATGAAGCTTGTGCCCGAGGAATACTGTTATTTACAAGGTCTTGGGTTGTATTGGCTTTGGCTTGATCCTGGCTAAGAAGAACCATTTCTTTATCCAAAGCGCTTTGAAATTCACCTTTAATATCATCTGATGCAACATCCATAGCTCGGCGAATTGATTCGATTGTTGCTTGGCCATGTTTAACGAGTAATTGCTCAAGGGTTAAACGTCCTTTTAGTTTGGGAAGGTTCTCTGTTTGCTTCGATAGTTCCTTTTTTTTCTGACTCACAATATTGTCAGCATTTTTGAGTATTTCTTCTGCTTCTTTTGTTTCTTCAGATGCACTATCATGGATGGATTGAGCGTCATTCATGGCTAGGCTGGCCTCTTCTAGGTTATCAGATAATGGAGTTCTTTCTTTACTTTTTAGGTGACGTTCAACATTGAAGGTTTGCGCTTTCCAGTATTTGATTTGGTTAAGAGACTTATGATTGAGATCTTGTATTGTTTGAAGGGCAGCGTGTGCATCCTTCACTGATTTATCTAAATTCGTATTTTCATTAGACAGTGATTCTAGATTGGTTTCGGCGGTCTTTACATTAGTCATTGAGTCACCGATTGTTTTCTGGGTAGCGGACACTTCACTCTTTAAGCTTGTTTCGTTGATTTTAATTTTATCCAGTTCTAATTGATGAGATTGTATATTTTGCGTTGTTTTGGTGACGTTTCTTTTGAGTTGATCTATTTTGGAAGGATCCTCTGTGCTCTCACTGATTTGGATGTTTAGCGATTTCAGGTTCTTATTGCAGGCGCTTATTTTTTCATTAATGGATTCCTGTGTTTTAATGTTTTGAGTTAAGGAATTTGTTGTGCTTTTCAGGCTAGTAATTGATTGGCTGTGAATGTTTTTTAATTGATTAAGGTTTTTATTAGCTTCTTCTATTTTAGTTGCGTGCATTTTTAACAACGCGAGCTTTTGGGTGTAGGCTGTTTCCTCTTCTTTTAATTTGAAGCTATTGTCTTTTGCCGTTTTGGTTGCATTAAGGATTCGTGTTTGAATTGAAGGGGGATTCCCTAGGATGGAGCCTATGATTTTTCCGTCAGTGGCATCGAACACCTTAATTTCTCCATTCCAATCACCAACGATGATTCTCTTTCCGTCATGACTTAGACAAGTGGCTACAGGGATTTCTGAAAATGGTTTAGTGGCAACTTTCTGAGTACCGTTTGCGTCCCATACCTTCGCTAGTTTATCTCGTCCACAACTGGCGATGCGCCCGTCCCCAGTAAATGCCATGTCTAATGCGCCGCCCCCATGCCCAGTCCAATTTTTCACTTGTTTGCCTTCGTTCATTTCCCATAAACGTATTGATCCATCTTCAGATGAGGATGCGACAACATTTGAATCCGAGCGCCAGCTTATAGCAGTAATTGATTTGCTGTGTGCTTTTAGAGTATAAAAAGGATTTCCGGTATTAGATTCCCACACAAATAACCCTCCATTGCGGTCTCCAGTTGCAAGTAATACCCCATCAGGACTAAAGGCCAATGAAGTGACCCAGTCCGTATGCTTTTTAATGTTGGCGATTTCCTCTCCGTCCTTGGTCGCATATATTTTAATTCTCCTGCCTGGACTGCCAAGGGCCACCATGGAATGATCTGAAGTTATATCGGCCGCCATGACGGCATCAAATTCTGCGCCAATTTCAAATACTCTTTTTCCAGATTTAAGCTCCCACCCTACAACGAGTCCGGACTTGCCGCCACGGCCACCTCCAGCAATGAGAATTGAACCGTTACGACTAAAAGAGAGCGTCGTTGGTGTGCCTTCCGGGAATGGGAGGACCCCTGATATTTGCAGGCTTAAGCTATTATAAAGAAGCACTTGTTTTGGAACTGCTACTGCAATGATTGGAGCCCATGGGCTAGAAGCAATGTCAAGGGGGCTCGCCGCTTTGGCCGAAGTTGCAGCTGGTTCCAAAGGCAGATGTTCTGGCATTGGGGGAGGGCCCTCTGGCTTGCCTGAAGGAGTCGTTGCTAATGCCAAATTGAATGAAGGCTTAGCGACCTTGGCCTTACTGCCGCTATTTTCAAGTAATCCACCCGAGATCCACGAGCTGATAAGGTTGAGTTTTTCTTGTGAGAGTTTCTCTCCTTTTGGAGGCATTTTTGGTTCTTCGGCATGGCTCACTGAGAGGAAGAGCCTGCTGGCACCGGGATCACCTGCACTTACAATTTCTCCGGAAGAGCCTCCCTGCATGGTGGCGGTGTAAGTTGTTAAGTCTAGTCCCCCTTTAGCCTTGTCTGGATTGTGGCAACTCAGGCAGCGGTCAGCAAAGATTGGGCGAACATTGTCATCATAATTGAATTTCTTATCTGCACCTTTTGCAAATGCTATAAACGATGGAAATAAAAATATAAATCCAGTTAAACCAAGAATCCTAAAAGACAGTAATTTGGTTGTTTTGTTAGAGCTCATTGTCACTTGTCAAAGAAATATGAATTTATTAACTAGTGGTTGAACATGAATTCTTTGGCATTCAGAAGAGCCCAGAACACATCTTCTAAATCCTGTTTGATTTTTTTTGGATCAGTATCTATTTGGGCTAGCAGTTGGCTTCTTTCTGTTTGCGTTGGTTTTCGTCCGAAGGCTCTGATGTAGAGCGAATCAATGATTATCTCAGGCGAATTTCCTTCATTGATCATATTTGCTACGACTTTGCCGCTCACAATTCTGTTAC
Source organism: Verrucomicrobiales bacterium (assembly GCA_014239335.1). GTDB lineage: Bacteria > Verrucomicrobiota > Verrucomicrobiia > Verrucomicrobiales > DEV007 > EC70. The sequence goes on along the minus strand of JAAZZC010000149.1, from coordinate 631 downwards.
CAGTTGCGTCGCCATTGATAAGATGCAGAGCTTGGCCCAAATTTGGTTCCATCTTAACTTCACATGAGCAGACAGTCTTCCGCTCTGCTCTGCCGAACGTTCTGAGAAAATAGTTGGAAACATTACCATCGGCAATCTGTACAGCTCGTGCCCCTACTGGGAGGCCTTTGAACTTGTTCTTTGTTTGGGTGATTTGGCTGATAGCATCCAATAATACTTCGGCTCGCATTCGACGGGATAAAGCATGAGAGAAGTTTTTTGCATCACCTTCATTGCTTGCATTGACTTTGGTTGAGAGTTGATAGGTGCGGGAAGCGCAGATGTCTTTTACAAGGCGCTTGAAGTCATAATTATACTCCGTGAACCGATCAGCGAGTGAGTTTAGTAGTTCAGGGTTTGATGCGGGATTACTTATCCTTACATCATCGACAGGGTCTATGATTCCTATACCAAAGAAGTGAGACCAAACGATATTGGCAAGGTTTCGTGAGAAGAATGGATTTTCAGGTGAGGCCATCCATGCGCCGAGTATTTCGCGACGGTCTTGTCCAGATTTTATTTCGGGTTTGGCGGCGCCTAGGAAGACGGGATCCATGACTCTTCCGCCGACTGGGTGTTTCATGTCACCGTT
>JAAZZC010000090.1 GCA_014239335.1 Verrucomicrobiales bacterium | reverse complement strand
TTACTGGTACCGACGCAGGAACCGATAACCTTTATTCCCAAGGGGAGCCAGATTCCCCTCCAGAAAACACCCCAGCCAATACACTACTAAATCCTTCCCACGATAATGCTCATGTGTCTGAGCAGGGTGAATTGCCATTTGCTTTTGTTGCAGGCGAAGCAATCACAGAAGTTCCAAAAGATTTGTATATTCCACCAGATGCCCTGGAAATCTTTTTGGAAGCATTCGAAGGGCCCCTAGATCTGCTGCTGTATTTAATTAAGCGTCAAAATATCGACATTTTGGATATTAATGTTGCTGATATTACTGATCAGTACATGGCCTACGTAGATTTAATGGATTCGAGTCAATTCGAGCTGGCTGCAGAATATTTGGTAATGGCAGCCATGCTGGCTGAAATAAAATCGCGGATTTTATTACCGCGACCAGAAGAAGAAGATTCGGAAGAGGGCGATCCTCGCATGGAGCTTATTCGGCGTCTTCAAGAATATGAGCGTTATAAGCAGGCAGCCGAAGATATTAATGAAATTCCTCGAATGGATCGCGAACTCTATCAGGCCAATGCGTCACTGCCAGTTATCGAACGAATAACTCCTGATCCCGATGTGAAATTGCAGGAAATATTAATGGCGCTCTCTGGGGTACTGAAAAGAGGAGATATGTTTGAGCATCATCATATTCAATTCGAGACCTTATCTACTCGAGAAAAGATGTCTGAGATTATGGTGAGACTGTCAGAGCATAAATTTATGCCGTTGGGTTCACTGCTTTCCAGAGAGGAAGGCAGGTTAGGTGTAGTGGTTACTTTTCTTGCCGTTATGGAATTGATGAAAGATTCAATGGTTGAGATAGTTCAAACGGACCCATTTGGTCCAATTCACGTTAAGTCTAGAAGTTAAGGAGTGGCCGGAGTGGCTTTGACATGAGTGATGTCGACAACAAAGTAAAGATGATAGTTGAAGGCCTTTTGTTGGCGGCAGGAAGACCGCTGACGCTTGACAATATAGCGCAGATTTTTTCTAAGAAAGAACGCCCAGACAAGAAAGAATTAAAAGCTGTAATGGCTGCCATTTCTGCAGAATGTAAAGATCGCGGCTTTGAATTAAAAGAAGTTGCCTCTGGTTTTCGATTTCAAGTAAAACAAGAATTAAGTGAGTGGATAGCAAAACTATGGGAAGAAAGGCCGCCTCGGTATACACGAGCGTTGCTTGAAACTCTCGCATTAATAGCATATCGGCAACCCATAACACGCGGCGATATTGAAGAAATTCGAGGGGTCAGTGTTAGTCCTAATATAATTAGAACCTTAATTGATAGAGAGTGGATTAGGGTTGTGGGTCACCGTGACGTTCCTGGGCGACCGGCAATGTTTGCTACGACCAACCAATTCTTAGATTATTTTAATTTGAAGAGCTTGCAAGAATTGCCTCCTTTATCAGAAATTAAGGACCTTGCAGGGACGGAGCCAGAATTTGATTTGACCGAAGAGTTGGCGAATAGCCGTATTCTTGATATGCCTGATGAAAGTGACGACGACGATGATGAGAGCCGAGTATTAACTGCTGCGGAAGAAGCTCAGCTTTTGGCGGAAGAAGAGGCAGTTGAGTTATCGAAAAAACCTTTAGATGAAATATTGCGTATGGGAGTGCCTGAAGAACTTCTCGAAAAGGATAGAGTGGAACGGGAAGCATTGGATAAACAAAATGCTGAGGAAGAAGGAATTGATGATGAGGAATCCGATGAAATTGATCGTGATATCGGGCTGTCAGACGACGATATAGCCGCAAACGAGGAGTTTGAGCGCAACCTATCCGAAAAACCAGCTGCCTTTGATTACGAAGTAACGGAAGATAAGAAAGCTTTTGATACGACACCTGACGTTTCGGTAGACGGAGATTCCAATG
>JAAZZC010000033.1 GCA_014239335.1 Verrucomicrobiales bacterium | reverse complement strand
TTACAGGGAGGCACGGTAAAAGTGCAGATTATGATAATCCTCAGCCAGCCATTTGGACCCTAGGCCCCATTCACTCGCAAAGAGGCCGACAAAATTTCCCTGTCCTTTATAAGGAAAAGGAAAGCATGACTGTTAGCGGTCGCCACATCAAAGAAGGAGCGAACCTGATTGTCGACGGAAAGAAAGTTCCCGGATCTATTAGGAGAGAAAAGAATGAAACTATTATTATCGACCTGATCGATTTGCCAAGACCAGGGATTCACTTCTTACAAATCCAAAACCCAGGAGGATTGTTCAGTAACGATTTCATTTTCCATGTCGCCGAAGACCAAAACAAAGCGAATGAATTACAAAACTCCATCAATCCAAATCGCTTAGGTTCAGCGCTTGCGGACGCAATTAAAAGAGGAGACCTTAAACAAACAAAAAAACTCATTGCAGATGGAGCCCAACTTAACGCAAGGAGAAATGATGGCAGCACCCCACTCAGCACTGCTAGTTTTAATGGAAGATTAGAAATTGCTAAATATCTAATCCAGAAAGGTGCCCGGATCACACAAACTAATAGAGACGGAAACACCCCACTTCATGTTGCCGCATTCATGTGCCAAACAGAAATAACTAAATTGTTCCTAGAAAAAGGAGCTCATGTAAGAAAAAAGAATAATCGTGGAGAATCTGCGGTTGACGTCGTTTCATCGCCCTTGGATGAGGGCTTGGAAACATTCTATAGATCGCTCATCAATAGTTCGGAAATTGATCTTACAATTGAACAGATCAAAGTTCTGAGACCTCAAATCCTAAAATTACTTAGGAGCAAAGAGGCCAAATCAAAGCTCCAGGCCCAGGCGATCGAACAACGATAAAGGCACCATAGTATTCTTCATTGAATGCTTTTCGCCTGCGTGCAGAAAGCCCCAATCAATTAGCAACAATACGCTTGCCAGCGCGAGTCGTATCAATCCACTATAAATAAGTCATGAAAAACTTACTAATCACTATTCCCGTCTTCTGCTTTGCCCTCTCCTCTGCATTAGCAGATGGAAAAAGACCATTACCGAAAGTAAAACACATGATTGATACCCACATTCATCTTTACGATACTACGAGGGAAAAGGGAGTGCCCTGGCCACCCAAAGAAGACAAGGTTCTCTATAAACCACACTTACCTGCCGAATTCAAAAAGGCGTCCAAGCCCACGGGGCTCACTGGCGTTGTGATTGTGGAAGCGAGCCACAGATTAGAAGACAACCAATGGATTTTGGATCTCGTGAAAGATGATAAATACTTCGTCGCCCTAGTTGGAAACATTGATCCATACAGAAAAGATTTTACTAAACAGTTAAAAAAATTAAAGAAAGACCCTAGGCTAGTTGGAGTTCGCGCGAGGAATGGGGGCGACCAAAAACCAATAAATTACACCGACAAGAAAGTGATTAAAAGTTTTCGAACGCTCGCCAAAAATGACTTGAGCCTTGATATACTTGCAAATGGCGGCGGAGTCGAAGTTGTAAAGAAAATTGACAAGTTGGCTCAGACCGTTCCTGAATTAAGGATCATTGTGGACCATGTCCTCGGATATGATTTTGATGGAAAATCAGCAAATTCAGAATGGGTCAAAGCTGTAGAAAAGCTTAGTGAGAATAAGAACGTATGGTGTAAAATATCAGGCCTCTATCAGCGCAGCCTTGCACAACCAGCTCCTCATGAAATCGATTATTACCGTGATGTCCTTGATGTACTATGGAAGAATCTTGGAAAGAACAGATTAATCTTTGGCAGCAATTGGCCCTGCACAAAAAATAGCGGCGATTATGAAAGCTTCGTGAAGCTTGTTAATGAATATTTTTCTGCGAAAGGACAAGAGGCTAGCGAGCTATATTTTTGGCAAAATGCAGCTGAAGCTTATCAATTGGAACTAAAATAAAAATCGGAATTTAGCACTCACTTGCTAATGCTTTAACAACGATAAAAATCACTTGTTGTCATTGCATTTATACTAACTATCTACTAAAAATATGACATGCAAATAAAAGAGACCATAACTTTGATAATTACCTCTCTCTTTATGCTCTTACCCGCATTAGCTGAAGACAAGAAGCAAAGTGAGCCCAAAGATCAAAAACCTTCTCTCACTTATTACTACTTCGACGGATGAGTGCTTTGCTCAAAGATAACAGTAATCGTGAATGACGAAAAAAAGAAGCACAGTTCAAAGATAAATATCAATGCTATCAAAGTAGGTGAAGGCAATAGCTCTGATGAGCTTAAAAAAGCCAAGATCGCTTCACATGGAATCATAGCAAAAGATAAAAAAGGCAAAATATTGACCACCGTCGAAGGACACAATTACGGAAAAGAAAAAGTCAAAGAAGTCATTAGCTTGATACTAAATAAAAAGAAATAGTATCACCTGCTCAGGTCACCTAATAAATTCAAACTGATTTGATCAGATACGTTTCCGTTCAATCAGAAACCACAACTGAATTGGCAACTGATTGGCTAAGATTACCATTCACATCCATAACGTTTATGATATAGACAAGGGGTTGCCCCCCAACTAAAGGCCTAGGACATTCGAGCACAATTTCTTCCGAGTAATTTTCAACTCCCTTAAGATCATTGTCCCCTACCATCGCATCAATCTGACCCCCTCCTCTTTGCATAATAACAAATGGTCCCAGACCTTTATTATCACTCATATTAATACTAAATTTGATCTTTCGTTCCCCGGCCTTAGCAGGACCTGACAACTTAAAGTCCTGAATCTTCGGAGGTTTAGTGTCACTATTTTCAAAAGATTCATTAAAAAAACGAGAAGCGGCAGCCATCCTGGCATGAGCCAGTGAGAAGCGAACGGGCCTGTCCCTGGCCTCTGGAAAGGCATACATTTGCCCAAGCTTATCATAGCCCCTCATCATAATATTACGCTGATCACGAGTATCATGAAGCATCCCAAAAATATGACCCAGCTCATGGATTAAAACACCATTACTAGTTTGAGAGACCTGAGATCGGGAACGTTCGTCTTTACCTTCTTGTTTCTTTTCTTCATTGCGATTAACCAATTTCTGAATCTGTTCTTCAATATTCGAAGCCGTGACTTCATCAGAAAAAATATCTCCTGAGACACAAGCGAGACCAGAATAGACTTGAGGAATCGGACGAGCCTCTGCCACTGCTCCGGCCTCCGAAAAAACCAGCATGGGCCGATTCCTTGAAAACCCTACAGTCTCCCATATTTCCTGTTGCTGAGTATTTAAAAGTCGATCAACATCAAATGGCTCACCCGTATAAAAAGATGCAGCTTTCTTTGCTTTCACTAGATGAACTTTGAGCTTTTCATCCTCACCAAACTCAAAATCAAGGCCCCTAGTTTTAATTCCATGAGCTTTCATTTCCCTCTCGTAAACGTCAGACACGACCCTCATTAAAACTTCAGTTTTTTCCTGATAATTGGGCTTCACTTTTCGATCCGAAGGAACAAAGTAAATTATCCTGACCTTATAACCTTTCCCAAGGTCCTTTAAGG
>JAAZZC010000210.1 GCA_014239335.1 Verrucomicrobiales bacterium | reverse complement strand
CGAAAATTATCAGGGCAGGTCTTTGAGTCGCAGCCGGAGTTTTTGCGTAAATCAATGAACCGGGACCGTTATTTCTGGCGCTGGGACACGGAAGATAAATATCAGCATAACATGAGAAACTATCTCCGCATGATCAGTGGTATTGATCACGCGATCGGGCGTGTCATTGATGAGTTGGATGCTTTGGGTATGGCGAAGAACACGGTCATTATCTATATGGCTGACAATGGTTACTACGCAGCTTCTCGTGGATTTGCCGGTAAATGGTCTCATTACGAAGAGTCGCAACGTGTCCCCCTAATTATTTATGATCCTAGGTCCAAAAAAGAAGATCGTGGCAAACGAGACAAGAGCATTGCTTTGAACGTAGATATTGCGCCTACTATTGTTGCTTTAGCCGGTGCTCGCCTTCCCGAAAATTATCAGGGCAGGTCTTTGAGTCTGGCCTTAAACGGTAAGGTTGGGAAGGCTGCTCCTTCTGATTTTTTCTGTGAGCATCGGATGAATCGTAGATCTATCCCTAAATGGGAAGGTGTCCGTGGTCACCGCTATAAATATGCTCGATACTATGAGCAGGAACCTCCATACGAATTTCTCCATGATCTCGAATCGGATCCAATGGAATTGAAGAATCTGGTATCAGATCCGAATCATAAGGAAAAATTAGATGAGCTTCGCAAGAGATGCTCATTACTTAGTGCAAAGTATGATAATCAGGCGAAGACTGATTCCAGAACAGTGTTAAGAAATGTTCAGTTTGGGCTCCTTGACGGGGGCAAGAAAGCGAGTGGAAATGAGGCTATACAGGAAGCTTTGGCACTCAATCCCGAGAGCCATGAAGCTTTAATCGCCCGTGCAGATTTGAATGAAAGAGAAGGTAAATTCGGGAAGGCTCTCGTTGATCTGGATGCCTTAGTGAAAGCATTGCCGGGAGTGGATCAGCTCCGCCAAAGACGAGGCGTGACGCGCTTCTTTAATGGTGATATGAAGGGATCAATTGAGGATTTTGATGCTTATCTTAAAAATAACCCTGCCCGGGAACCGCACCATTGGCAGCGCGGACTGGCTTATTATTATGCTGGAGAATTTGCTAAGGGAGTGGATCAGTTTGAGATTCATCAGGACGTAAATTCAAATGACGTGGAAAATGCCGTCTGGCATTTTCTGTGCGTGAATAGGATCAAGGGTTTTGAGGAAGCAAAAAAGAGTCTCATTGATATTGACGGTGATGGTAGAGTGCCGATGGCACAGGTCCAGAAGCTCTTTGCAGGTGAACTTGAGCCTAAGGGCGTGCTCGACGCTGCGAATGCAGGTGACCCGTCCCCGGACGACTTACGTAACCGACTCTGCTATGCGCACCTTTACCTCGGCTTGTACTTTGAGGCTAAGGGCGATGCGGAAAAGTCTCTTGAGCATATCCGGAAATCAGCGATCGACTACGCGATGCCTCATTATATGGGTGAAGTGTCACGCGTTCATTTGCGAGCCAGAACCAAATAGCATTCCAAAGTTTGTTAGATCAGCAATTAAAAGATCTTGCAGGGGATCTAGCGCTGATTTATTATCTAATCACTCACTACTTTTCGTAGAGGCTTAGGCTTAAAAGGAAGGGGGTGTTAGCTCAGTTGGTAGAGCGCTTCAATGGCATTGAAGAGGTCATCGGTTCGATTCCGTTACACTCCACTTAAGTTTATTTCCCTTAACAGGCTCACGGTTTTAAAAGGGTTTTCCAGTTCTCCACAATAAAAACCAATGAAGGCGGCCATTAGCATACCCAATATCGTCGGCTCCCTAGACTTTCTCTTCGGGGTTAGTTCTTGTAAACCTTACTGTTCTTCATTCACTCTAGATCAGTGTAAGGCATTCACTTTTAGAGATCTTCAAGATCTATAGGCTCGCGTCCAAGTTTCTTTTGTTTCAAAAGAGCACGTGACTCTAACCAGAATTCTTCATTGTCGCTGAATTCATAAGTCAAGGTGACCAGATCCCAAGGTTTCTTCAATGAGGTATTTGTTTTTAAGGTTAGCCTTATTGTTTCCAATTTATCTTCACGATCAGTGAAGGTCCAAGTGTTCCAACGAGAGGAATAGGAGTTCTTCTTGGTATTGATTTGATTCGTTGAATTTGGATTCCCGTATTTGGTTTTGAGCGCCTCTTTATAACGATCATAAAATTCTTTAGATATGGAATTCTTTTCCCCATTATTTTCTAATCGTTTGGTTACTTGGATTTGGACTAATCCATACTTTTTTGTAATCCCTACAAGGACAGTGGAATTCCAATCTTTATATTCTTTTGGGAGGTTCGTGGCTTTGTATTCAGCTGGAACAGTGTTCGATTTCTCTAATTTTATTCCTGACTTTTTGATGTCTTCAACGGTCATTCCGTATTGAAAACCAAATGGACCGGCCTGAGCTGTGGCGATCAGAATCAGAAAAGCAAATGACTTGATTGGCGTTTTCATATCCAAAATACTAACAAAGCAATTTTATGTGATCGAGTACAATCGGTAAATTTTAGGAGTGTCTTTATTTTTTGTTTATTGCTAAGCATCAAGGTCTTTTCCTTTCCACCATTTTAAGGAACGTAATTTAGAGAAGGATCTTGTTTCAACTACACCTGCTATTCGCATCATAAGTCCCATAAAAATTAGGCAGAGAAACGCCCAGCCAAATCCCGACATATATTCTCCAGTTAATAGACCAGCTATTATAAACAAGACGACAAAGAGGGCGGTAGCCTTTCTAGGGAGCCTTAATATGAACCCTAAGAGCAAATATAAAATTTGGGAGAAAGGTACTGCTTTAATTCCCTTATCTAATTTTTTCTTACCATCGCTACTGTGCATTGGTCGAATTATTCTTCCACGATTCGAAGAAATACTCTGATTCCTCTAGCAGGATAACTCTTTTCAATTCTAGAATCTTTGCCTGCAATGCCTGATTCGAGAGCTTCCCAACTCAATAAATTACTAGATTTTTCGATCTTGTAGGACTTGCCACTTTCAGCGGAGAAGCTAAGAAGGAGTTGATCCATAGAGCCTGAAGGAAGATGAGTGGCGCGTATACTTGGGACTGGTCCAGTCTTTTTGGATGGAGGGTCGGGGAATTTAACTACACTATCTAGCCACTCAAGATAACGGGAAACTCGTGTCTGGTAGTCATAAGCACCGTATTGTCCGACCTTAATTCCTTTTGGGCCATCGCCCCATGAATTAAGTCCTGCAATGTAAAGGACACCGTCGATACGCATGAAGGCAGGGCAACCGCTGTCTCCTGCGGCCCCGACACCCTCTATCTTGGTGATGCCATTTTCCCCAGGACGCTCAAATAATATTTCAATAAAGTGGTCATCGACTTTGGTCACAATGTTTGTGCATTTCCGAAGTTTACCATCATTTTTAGCACCACGTTCACCCTTTAACCCGTTTGCGGTGACCCCGCGGCCGACCAATGTGATGGAGGTGCCGATCTCACCACTTCCCCGATATATGGGGAGGGGAGAAGCGTTTTCCACAGGTTTCTTCAGACGTAATAAGGCAATATCATATTCATCGCGTCTTTTTTTCCATTTAGGGTGCAGAATAATCTCGGAAACGGAATTGGGGGTTTTGTTAATGACCAGAGGATCGCCTTCATCCATGTCCGCTGCGCAGTGGGCGACGGTCAGAAGAAATGATTCATGCACGAGTGTGCCTATACAGTCTCCCTTTTCAATGAGGTCGACTAGTGCTGGATAGTCGGCATCTTTTACGATGTAGTCGGCATCATCGCGGTCATCACGAATGATAATAGCCTCTGCCTCTTTAGTTATTGTCAAGACAAGGCTCAAAAGTACTGCGTAAACTATTAAATATTCTCGCAGGAATTTTTTTGGAATTGTGTTGAACCTTTTTAGGACCCTATAACTTTTCGATGAGTTCACCTCTTTCGTTCCAATTCTTTACGGTAATGCTTTTTCCTTCCTTGAAATTTTCTTCAGATTGCTTTTGGCCGTTCTCATGCCAAATGAACCATAGCCCATCATATTGTCCGTCCTTGAGAGTGCCTTCAGCACTGAGATAGCCGTTTGGATATTCAGCATAGACTTTTCCACTAAAAGGTATTTCTGAATCTTTGGAGCAGAACAATCCTTCCGGATCTGTAATTAAGATCTTAATATTAACTGCTCCCTTAGGTGGTAGGGGCCTTGGTCGGTTAGGATCGACCTGTTCTGCATCAACTATATCAGTGATACCTTCTTCTTGAGTTGGTCTTGTGTTTTCCGTAGTGGTATTTTCCTTTTTACAACCAGCAAAAATCCATAACAGAGACAGTAGCACTGATAAATTTTTCATGTACTACTAGATTTTTAGTCAGTCTTGGAGCTTTTCGAGGGCTCCGGGACAGATGGTGATGTCCCTAGGATATCCTGAAATTTTTCACGTTGTCTGGTACTCAGATCCGTGGCCTGAAGTGCAGATCGCGCCGCATTGGGATCAGTCTCGTGCCACCTTTCAATTACTTCTCCCATCAAATGTGTCTGGTACCCATCGTCCCCGATGCTATTGGCCCATGAAAGAGCTGAAGCAGGATCGCTGCCTGATATGTTCCTTACTAGTTCTCCGGTCGCGGCGTCTCGAGCCTCTCCCGCAGGCATGTCGGCAATCCATTCGCTTGCAGTTAGACTGTCGGATCTGAGCCACCTTCCGGCGACCCTTTCAACTGCGTGGCGGCGAATATTGTCGGATTCAGGAAGTTCGATGGCCCATTCTGCTGCTGCTTGAGGATTGGAATGAGCCCACCTCTCAGCGACTCTTTCGGCTGCCTCTCGCTGGATGTGCTGTGATTCGGGAAGTTCGAGGACCCATTCAGCGGCTTCGGCTGGATTTGCTGTGGCCCAGCGCCCCGCGAGTTCTCTTGCGATGTCTCTGTGAATGCTCTCTCGGGTCCCTTGACTCGACAAGGATGATGATATTTCAGAGAATACCTCTGCGGCCTGTTTTGGATTGTATGCGGATATTTCCTCAATGATGGACATCGTGGCCCTGTCTCTGTTCTCTCCCTCCATTCCTAATGCCCACTCTAAACTTTCTGATGTTTCTTGCCGTGCCCAGCGCCGTGCAACGCTTTCAATTACGGAGTGCCTCTCGTAAGGATCTGCGATTTCGAGAGCAAAAGCGCTCGCGGCTGCGGGGTCTGTTCTTGCCCAGACGCCGGTTGACCCTCTCAGAGCGCGCTCACGGTGAGCTGGGTCTGTCAGACTCATGGCCCAGTCGAGAGCCGCTGACTGGTCCTGTTCTGCCCATATATGTGCAGCGGCATGGACCCAGTCAAGGGTACGCTGAGACTTTGGGATTTGTGTCACGTAACCGGCCGCGCCGACTGGGTCCGTGTGGGCCCATTCATGGATGATTCTTTCCTTTGCCCTTGATTGTTCAGAAGGGACCAATGTATCGGTCCAGGCGAGGGCGGATCTCGGATCCTTTCGACCCCAGTGAGATGCGACCCGCTCGATGAATTCACGACGTTTCTTTCCGGGTGATAACTGTGCAAGTAATGAGGAAACAGTTGCAGGGTCGATGCGTTTGCCACTTTCTATTTGTTCAATGACGTAGCGTACCGGGTCCTTTTCTTGTATCTCTAAAGGGTCTTCTTCATGGTCGGAGTCATTATCTTTTTGCCTGTCCCTTTTGTTTAGATTCCTTTTCGCAGAGCCATTGCCTTGAACTTCAGTCGATATTTTTTTTGCATATTTTAGATTTGTCTCAGCCGCTGATTTTTTCGAAGAGAAAAGGACCCGGTCTGTGATCATGCCGAAACCGAACGATGCTATTGCGATAATTAGCAGGCCTGACTTGTAGTTTATGTTCACTGGCTCTGTTAGTTCGATTAAATTAATGGGGAGGATTCCTATTTTCTATGGCTTTGAAGAAAGTGTCAATGCTCTGCTGAGTTGTAATGTGATAATGAACTATGTTAGACTCTTTTATATGACAAGTAGACGACAATTATTGAAAACATATGCACCTGCCGTGGCGATGACTTCATTTCCTGGAATCCTATCGGCGAAAAATCCTAATACTCGCCTGCGGGTTGGAGTCATGGGTCTGAGTCGGGGCAAGGCTCATATTGCGGGTTTTACTGGAATTGATAATGCTGAAATTGCCTACGTTTGTGATGTGGATAAGAATCGTCTGGCCAGTGGTGTTAAGTATGCCGCTTCTAGGCAGGGAGGGAAGGAACCGAAAGGGGTCACTGACTTCCGTGAGATTCTTGAAGACAAAGAAGTGGATGTGCTTTCAATTGCGGCTCCAAACTTTTGGCATGCACCGGCTGCGATTTTAGCCTGTGATGCCAAGAAGCAAGTCTATGTAGAAAAGCCGGGAAGTCATAATGCTCATGAAGCTGAACTGATAGTGGAGGCCGCGCGAAAGAATAAGTGCCTAGTTCAGATGGGTAATCAGCGTCGTAGCTTGCCGTCTTATCGCGAGGGCATTAGCAAGATCAAGGACGGGGTCCTTGGTAATCTGCGCTACGCACGGTGCTGGTATGATAATGGCCGTCCCTCAATTGGTCACGGCAAGAAGGTGCCCGTACCCGATTGGCTTGACTGGAACCTTTGGCAGGGACCTGCACCGGACCGTCCTTACAAAAATAACCTGGTCCATTATAACTGGCACTGGCACTGGCATTATGGAGGAGGAGAACTTGCCAATAATGGTGTCCATGCACTCGACATCGCACGGTGGGGACTGGGCGTTGATTTTCCGATACGGGTCACCTGCAACGGTGGGCGATATCATCATGACGATGATCAGGAAACTCCTGACACGGCTGATGCGACTTATGATTTTGGTAAGGTCGGTATTAGCTGGCATGGTAGCAGTTGTCTGCAGCGGAAGCATGAGAAAAATAGTTTTGTTAGTATTTACGGAGACAAAGGGACCATGGCTTTTGAAAGTTCAGGATATCGCATTTACGATATGGATGGGAAGGTCACTGAAGAAAATGTTCCTCTTTTTACGGACTTGCCGCACTTCAAGAACTTTGCTGATGGGATCCGGGAAGGATCAGCCTTGAATGCTGAGATTAGGGATGCTCAGAAAAGTTCAATGATGTGTCATCTGGGAAACATTGCTTACCGATTGCGTACTGAGATCAGATTTGACCCGAAGAACCAAAGAATCACTAATAATCCTGCTGCCGAGAAGTTGTGGGGACGAGAGTACCGCGAGGGCTGGAAACCGAAAGAATAGTTAAGATATTATCCGATCACTCCAGTCACGACTTTACCATGAACATCAGTTAACCTGAAACGTCGGCCCTGAAACTTATAAGTGAGCCTTTCATGATCGATTCCGGCGAGATGAAGCCACGTTGCTTGAATGTCGTGAACGTGGACAGGGTCTTCGGTAGCACTGAAGGCTAAGTCATCACTTGCACCGTATGATATGCCGGGCTTCACGCCGCCTCCGGCCATCCATATTGTGTAGGCGTACGGATGATGGTCCCGGCCCCATTTTTTTCTATCTTTGAGATTTCCCTGTAAGAAAGGAGTCCTTCCGAATTCACCTCCCCAGATGACTAGGGTGTCTTTTAAAAGGCCTCGTTGCTCTAGATCCTTGACCAGTGCCGCGCTCGGTTGATCCGTATCTTTGCATTGAGTGTACAACTCAGTGGTCACGCTGCCGTGCTGGTCCCAGCCAGCATGCATCACTTGAACTGTTCTCGTTCCTCTTTCAACGAGCCTGCGTGCCATGAGACAGTTATAAGCGAAGGTTCCAGGCTCATTAACTTGTGGCCCATACATATCCATAGTTTCCTTGGATTCACTTGAGAAATCTGTCAGTTCTGGGACACTGGCCTGCATCTTGAAGGCCATTTCGTACTGCGATATCCTTGTCGCGATTTCAGGGTCCCCAAATTCATTCAATTTGTGATTATTGATTTCAGCGATGCTATCGAGCCAGTCCCTTCTCATTTCCCGGCTCATGCCCTTTGGATTCTTTGCATAGAGGACAGGATCCTTGCTGCCACGAAATAAAACTCCCTGGTGCTTTGATGGAAGAAATCCACTTCCCCAGTAGAAATCATAAAAGATTTGGCCGCAAGTTGTTCCTTTACTGACGGATGTCATGACAACGAAGCGTGGTAATTCTTCAGTCTCTGCTCCGAGGCCATATGCCATCCATGCTCCGAGCGTGGGCCTTCCCGGTATCTGACCTCCGCTCAATAGAAAGCTAATTGCCGGAGCATGATTCACGGCGTCAGTGTGCATTGATTTTACAAAGCAGATCTTGTCTGCGATTTCGGCAGTGTAAGGAAGAAAATCGCTGACCCATGCACCTGACTGTCCTCGTTGTTTGAAGGGTTCTATTGGGGCCAGCATTAATTTGCCATTCGCCTTTCCGGTCATGGTGCTGAAACGCTTATTGCCAACGTAGGAATCAGGTATTGGCTTCCCATGCATTTCCTGGATCTTTGGCTTGTAGTCAAAGAGGTCCACGTGAGTTGGTGCTCCGTTATGGAAAAGATAAATGATGTTCTTTGCTTTTGGCTTGAAGTGAGGAAGCCCGGGCAATCCTCCGATAGCTTTTCGGTCATTGTCTGCAGCCAAGCCATCTTTGTTGAGAAGGTTAGAGAGAGCGATAGTACCTATGCCAGTGGCAGATTTTCCAAAGAATTCACGTCTTGTCAGATCAAGATGGTTTTGCTGGAGTGGATTCATGATCATTCTCTAATTATTTATTGCTTGGTCACTGCTTCATCGAGATTCATGACTGCAAGAGACGTGGCTGTCCATGCGGCATGTTCTACTTGATCGAGTTTATCATTTATTGGTTTTTCACCTACTGACAATAATGCTGCCGCTGCCCCGGGATCTTTCTTAAAAGCTTCTCTAGAACGGTTAAGGGCTTTAAACATAATTTCTTGCTCAGTTGCTATAGGGGATCTGGCAAGGAGTCTCCTAAAAATTAATTCGAGTCTGTTCAGATCATTATTGCCCGCGGTAGTCATTGCCATTTCTGCGAGCGATCTTGAAGCTTCCACAAAGCTCTCATCATTGAGCATGTAAAGTGCATGCATCGGTGTATTGGTCCGGAAAGGTTTTACGGTGCAGGTCTGTCGGTTCGAGTTATCGAAGAAAGACGGGGGGGCAATGATGCGCCTCCAGAAAGTATAAAGACCTCTACGGTATAGTTTTTCTCCACTGTCCCTTGAATATCTTTTTTTGCCAAATGAAGCTTCTTCCCAGACCCCTTCAGGCTGATAAGTATTTACAGGGCTTCCGCCGATCTTGGGCACAAGAAGCCCACTCGCCGCCAGAGCATTGTCACGGAGCATCCAAGAAGGCATCCTGAAACGTGGTCCCCTAGAGAGGAATCGATTCTCCGGGTCCAGCGAATAGTTCGTGTCATTCTCACTGACTTTGGTGGCCTTAGATGTTTGTTTGTAAGTGTCACTAGTAACGATTAAGCGCATCAGGTTCTTAACGTCCCATCCAGACTCTACGAAAGTCGTTGCAAGGTAATCGAGGAGTTCTTGGTTTATTGGAGTCTCTCCTTGGGTTCCAAAGTCCTCTGAGGTTTTCACTAAACCGATACCAAAGATCTGTTGCCAGAAACGGTTCACTATTACTCTAGCGGTCAGAGGATTCTCAGGACTGACGATCCATTTTGCTAGACCAAGTCGGTTCTTTGGAAATTTACCGGGCATTTTAGGCAGTGCCGCAGGAGTTCCCATGCTGACTTCTTCTCCACGTTTTTCATACGATCCTTTGTCCAGGATGTAGGTTTGTCTGGGCTTGTCCCTGTCTTCCATTACCATGACTTTTGGACCGGAGCCTTTTAGTTTATTGAGGCGGTCATTAAGTTCTTTATGTTTTTTGGTAAGTTCAGCGAGTTGAGTGTCGATTATTTTCTTTTCTTTATTTATAGGGGCGTCGGATTTTTCACTCACTGATAACCTGAACCTGCCGAGGTTATGACTGACGTGAGGTGAGTCATGACGTAAGATGAATTGAATGGTAGTGCCCTTGCCTGCTGAAACTTTCTCTTTAGACGGAAAACACCCTCATGATCACGATCAACTGTGCGGCCTTCGTGAACGGCCCATCCAGTCGCTGAATTTCCGTCATAACTCGCACTTATATTGTGAGCTCCTTGTTCGAAGGTTGCCTCTGATGAAGCAAATTTAAGAGGTTTAGGCTCTTTAGATCCTCCTCTTGTAATTGACACTTCAAAACCTGTAAGTACGAAGTTTCCACTATCAGATCTTGCCAGTCCTCCACCTGTCATTGAAGGGTCCATGAGAGCTTCAAGTCTTAACGAGCCTATCTCGGCGATGTCTGTATTTGCTCTGATTGTGTAGGTATCATTTTTTGGATTCTCACCGCTGGCAAGTATGGACTGATCTTTCTGAATGGTCAGTTTCTGGGTCTTGGCATTTGTCTTGCTCGGTATGAGAATTTTCCAGGCCTGATCATCTTTTAACTTGGGTCCTTCTTTGAGGACCTGTATTTGACGTTCTTTGATTTCTTGACTTATAGTTTCAATTTCTTTGGTCGTTTTATCGATTTCAGCGATCTGCTCCTCTGTCGGTACCGTTAAGTTAGGTGCTTGCTGCCCACTCCGTCCGCCTCCATCGATCGGAGTCTGATTAAAGTAAGCACTCATTTGGTAGTATTCTTTCTGAGTGATGGGATCGAATTTATGGTCATGGCAACGGCAACAGTTGAATGTCAATCCTAGCCAGACAGTTCCTGTCGTCTCGGCCATGTCCATCACGTAATCGACTCTGTTCTCCTCATTAATTCTGCCTCCTTCGCCATTGATTGGATGATTGCGAAGAAATCCGGTCGCAAGTTTTTGCTCAAAGGTAGAGTCAGGAAGAAGGTCTCCGGCAATTTGCCAAATCGTAAATTTGTCAAATGAGAGGTTTTCATTGAAGGACTTGATGACCCAATCTCGCCAAGGCCACATGGTCCTTTCACTGTCTCCCTGATACCCGTTACTGTCCGCGTAACGCGCTGCGTCGAGCCAATCCCAGGTCATTTTTTCACCGTACGCTTGCGAATTGAGAAGACGGTCAACTAATTTGTCGTAAGCTTCGGGTGAATTGTCTGTGACAAACTCCTTGATTCTTTTTGGGCTAGGGGGCAGTCCTGTTAGGTCCAAACTGACTCTGCGAATTAATGTCTCTAGGCCAGCTTGAGGGGAGGATCCCATTTGTGATTGCTTTAGAGTTTTTGAAACAAATCCATCAATTGGATGTCGTTCAGTTAAGGGTTTTGGTTTTTCAGGGTTAATGAATGCCCAGTGCTTTTCATATTTCGCGCCAGATTTGACCCATTTCTTGAGTGTGTCCTTTTGCGCCTTTGTAAGGTTCAGCTTAGCGTCCGGGGGAGGCATGATCTCATCGGGATCATCTGAAAAAACTCGGTAAATTAATTCACTTTGGTCGGGATCATTCGGAACGATAGCTGAGACTCCGTCATGTGCGGTCGTGGCATCTTTAAAGTTATCAAGTCTGAGCTTTGCTTTCCTTTTATTTTGATCTGGCCCATGGCAAAAATAACAGTTTTCAGAAAGTATTGGCTTGATGTCCCTATTGAAATTAATCTCTGCCCAAGAAAATTCTGCCGATGCCAGCACAGTGAATATTGAAAGAAGAATGGATTTTAAATTCATTAGCGGGAAATTATTCAGATCATTTTACTAAATTCGTAGAGAAATGAAACCTTCTTTGTTTACCTTTTCTGTCTCGTAAATTGGCAATGATGTTGATTAAGGGATAATCCAAAAAGTAGTTTTATTACTATTTTACTCAGTAATATATAAGCGAAGGAATCCTGTTTTACGGTTTTCTTCGCCAATGGGGTCAGGAAATCTGTAACGAGTAATAATGTTTCCATTTTGATCCAAACTTTCAGGACCTATTTGAACTGCTTTATTTTCCCAATCTTTGAGATTACTGCTGGTCTGAACTAGGAACCGGGCATCCCGCTCTCCCTTGCCCCTGGCAAATTCGATGAATAAATACTTCTCTTCGCCTTGTTGGGCAAAAAGCAACTTCGGCATTGGGATCGTATTGATGTTGTTTGTTGGAGACGTTCCCAGAGCATATTCTGCAAAGTTATTTAGGCCGTCCTTGTCAGGGTCTGCTGATGGGCCGGAAATCTTGAAGTCAGAATTTTCTAACTCTGAAAAGTTTTGCATTTTCCAATCCTGGTAATTTTGACTTTTATTCAGACCTCCACCGATTTGAGCAGAGGCTTTCCAATTGTTTCCGTCGGCGTGATTGCCGAGAGGATCAATAATCTGAATTGAATGACCATCAAGATCATCAAGAACCGGCCATGGAGAATCTTTAGCGTAAGAAAAATCATGAATTGGGTTTCCGTCCTTTCCAATTAATCGTACTCGTTCTCCATTGTTATTAAGTTTTCCATCGTACTGGCCAGCAATTAAAGAATTTTCTCCATTACGCGTAATAAAAGCGGACTCGTTACTCACTATGATAATGCTAGCGCGTGGAGCTAATGAGCCAGATTGTGATTCAGAGAAATCAAAATAAATACCATCTGAAAATCGAACGCCATCCATAGCTATCGACTGGTTACTTATATTTTTTAATTTTACGAATTCGAATAAATCACCGTCATCAAATCCTGCATCCTTTTCCTCTTTCGAAGCTCCAACAGGATTATATAACATTTCGACAATGACAAGATTAGCTGGTGAGGGAGTAACTGTATCGACTGTGAAAGACGCTGAAGTGAGGGCGCTCCATTCATTACCATTAAAGCTTCGGGCATTAACAGTTATCGGCTTTGTAATTCTTAGCGGTTCGTTTAAAGGATTTGTTCTCGTTGCATCGAGTTGTATTTCCATAACCATATCGCTACTTGATTTGCTGCCATTGTGTATTTCAACGGCAATGAGGTTAGTTCCCTCAATGAGCGCGGTCGGGTCCACAATATAATCATCCAGGTCACCTTCGTTTAGATCGCTAGTATCATTATTAGTAGTTGTTTCGTAATTAGCATTAGCTGGAAGGTTGGAATCTCTGAATATTTCCTTTCCGTTCATATAAACGGCACCACCACCATCTGACATAATTTTCAACCGAAGACCAAAATGGCTTTCCGCATCCTTAAGATCAAAACTTTTACGGAAGTATGTTGTGATTTGCCTGGGCCGTGGATTAATGACTGTCCCTATAGGTACATTGATCCTAGGTACTACTGCTGTATTAGATATGTTTCCAAAGCCAAGGGGAGAAGGGCCTCCTTTCCAATTTGCATCATTAAACTCAGGCTCTTTCCATGATGTGCCAAGGTCGCCATCTGAATCACTGTATTTCCATTCTGAATTTAAAGGTATAAGAGTCACGTCGACACTTGAACCTGATTGGCTGATGGCATCAGGGTTCATTGATCCTCCAAATTCTCTAGGGTCTGATCCGTCAGTCGTATAATAAATTTTCCCTTTCTCGTTAGTGATCGCGAGATTGTATCCATCTGGAACACTACCTCCGTACTGGATGAATTGGGGAGGAGGAGTGTCAGGCCATAGGCCATTTTTTTGAAATTCACTTCTGCGAGGACCAAACAAATACTGCCTCCTTCCATTGTTTGTAGAAGTCCATGTTTGTATGACGTTTTCATTTATGGCTTCCTTATTCATATAGCTAAGGAGGTCACTAAATTCACCGTAAAGTTGATCGCTGAGTTTTTTCAGGTGAGACTTTTCAAAGTCACGATCATCGAGGACCCCACCATTGAAAAGGTGCTTATTAATTCTGTCAGCGAATAGAATTTTAAACTCATCCCATCGAGATAATCCTCTCCAAAGGTCTCTTAATTCACCGCTACCGTTTGCGATGAATGGTTGGATCATTTCCTGAGAGACTGGTCGATTTCCTCGAGTGTGCATGGCACCTTCGGCATCCCAAATATAGAGGCGGTACCGGCCACGGTCTGAACGTTCCCGAGCCGCGACCCAATTATTGTGAGGCCAGTCCCATGTCGCCATATAGATGTTTAAAAGATAGTAGTCAATCATGTTGGTAACATCAGCCATCTCGAGGACCTTGATCCAGTTCGCGTTTGTTCTTGGGCTGTTTAGTCTCCTGATCGTTTCGTCCCAAGCCACCATGTCTCCTTCGGCGACGTTACTAGCCTTGCCTTGTAAGGCTAGCGTGTCCCAATCCGTTTCCGAGTCAGAACCGTGTACACTGGCGAACCATGGAGAACGGAGCCGTTCGACCATGTTGTAGAAACCCTTAAGTTCAGCGTTCACGTAGAGTGTATTAATGACTCCGGTACTTGCTGGTTGTCCCATGTCTCGGCTCATTCGACGGACCAGTTCATCAACTATGAAAGGATTTTTTATATCATTTTTTCCAGCGCGGACTCGGAACCTCTTGTAAGTGTCGATCGGATCATCAATTCCGTTCAAAGGTAACTGGACTTCAGAGTTTCCATATTCGTCACGGAAATACAGATTAAATGATGGTTTTTGAGTTCCTCTTGCTGGCCAGGGGCTTGAGTTGACCTGATCAAGTAGCATTCGTGGCCTGGAATAAGATGAGGCGGCTGCTCTCAGACCGCAGTCTGTCCTGAAACCTGCAGTACCATCATTAAAATAGAACTCTGCATGAATGAGTCTCTCATAGCAGCGGCCACGATTAATGACGTTGTTATAATCCGATGAGCCTGTCGGTTGCCACTGGTTATCGACGTACTGGCCCCCATTAATTGCAAATGCACCGAAAGGATCAAAGAGAGAACGTTCAGTGTCACCCGTGATGATTAGGGACGGGGAATTTGAAAGTTTTGGATCCTGATCAATGAGATATGTGTTTGTCTTTGTGTCTGAAGGTATCAAATTTTCACTGAATGCTCTTGCCCGAATCACATGCCCTTTTTTTTCGGATACTTTTTTGAGTGTTATTGGTTCTGTGTAGGTGGAGCCATTCGTTTTGCTAGGTTCGGACCCATTAGTCGTGTACAAGATAGTCGAGTCTGGGGTCTCATTTGTAATTTCAAGTTCGATGTTTCCATCTAAGAATCCACCACGGGTACTGAAGGAAGGGGATTTGACTTTGCCTGCAAAGGCCGGACCTGAATTCTTTGATCCTGGACTCGGTTCACTAAAATAAACAAGTTCATTAAAATCATCCAATGTACCGTAGCTGTAAAAGTTATACTGCTTTGGAAATTTATTATTTAAGGTACTTTTTGAATTTCCTTGACTATCAAAGAGTCCAAGGAATTCTCCGCTACTACTGAGCTTAAAGTTTGTATGAAGGTATTCGGCGCCTCTTATCTCTTCATCCATTCCGTCGGCTAAAATGAGCAGGTAACCCCCCGCAGGCACTGAAGTCGTTTCTGGGAACCTCCATTTCCCGGGCTCTTTATCGTCATCACTCAGAGACCAGTTACTGATATCAATTGATGAGTTCCCAGAATTAAAAAGTTCTATCCAGTCAGAACTTTCATTCTCAATATTCTTATCATCTAGGATAGCAGGTTCATGAATATCAGAGCCTGGTTCCATTTGTCCGGGAAAGTAGCTGACAGTTGAACCGGTCGGAAACAGAGACTTATCCTGATTTTCTGCCTGATCAATGAGGACAGAAAAGTCCAGACGGAGGCTAGTCAGGGGGTCATTGTTTGTGACTTGTATGGCTAGAGTGTTTTCTCCTGTCCTTAGAAGTTCTCTCGATGTGCCGACTCTTAACTTTGTGAATCGAGTAGATGATGAGCCAGCTCGGTAAGAGACCTGGTCCCAGTAAATGTGCGATTTTGCTTCTCCATTATTAGCTCTACTGATCTCCTTGCCGTTGAGCCAAGCGATGAAACCGTCATTATAGTTGATACTTAGTAGGAGGGGTCTCTGAGAATTTGCATCCTGAGCAGATACTGAAAACTTTTTTCTTACGTACAGTGATGGGGAAATTCCATATAATTTTGTTTTTACGTTCGTTCTTATACTTCCGAGATCATATCCGATGGGAGTTCTGCCAGCCTTCCAGTTCGAATGATCGAACTGATTTGCCCACCAGGCCGGCCAGTTTCCAGCGAAAGGTTGGTCATTTGCATCCCATCGAATGAGACGTTCGGTCCCCTTACACGAAATTTCATTTATTCTGACTTCTCCAGAACAGAGGCTCGCGATACTCAAAAAAGAGATACATATGAAAAAATGACCAATTTGATTGAAGAGGAATCTATACATTATAGGGCGAGTCCTTATCAGCTTTTGAATTATTGTTCAGATCGATAGACCCTGTATTGCCGGGTCCTGTTACTTGAGTTCGGATTGTCAGTGAAATTAGTGATCTTTTCTTCATCACTTGAGAGTAAGGATCCGGGAAGGTTTGATTTCCAGATCCTAAGGCCATCGGAGTATTCGACCTGATAATTAAACCCTGGTTGTATTTTCCACGAAATTGTATTCTTCCCATTTGGTTGACGGGTAATTGATCTGATTTTAAACGGGTTCTCGGCAAGGGTAAGTTTTTTTGTGTCAGCGTAAACTGTCCAATCGTCAAATAGCATCCAGTTGTTTCCCCATCCAGAATTTGATGTGCGTTGCCATACAATAGCAATTCCTCCAAGATCGAGTCTTGTGTTCCTTCTAGTGAAAGGGGCATCCTCAAAGATTTGGAAACCACTCAAATCAACTGACCAAGTATTGTTTTTAAAATCCACTTCTGCGGCGAGGATCTGAACTTCGTTACGAATGAATTCTTCTCCCGTATCATATTTATCTCTACCATCTTCTCTCCATAAACCGAAAGAATTCTCTGTATTATTATACGTCAATGAAGCGAGATTAGTGCCATTTGAATTAAAAAAACTAATAAAGAAACTGTCCCTTCGGGGATCATTACTAGGCTCATCGGAATCATTGATGCCAACGACAGCTTCGAGTCTAACGATGTGCTCCCCAGTACTATCAGGATCATGTCTGATTTGTCTGAGGACTGTGACTGTATCAGTATTACCCCCTGGTGAGTTGTAGCCGATGAAGGCGCTTTGTCCTAGGCCCTGAACGGCTTCAGGTTCGATTCCGTGCGAGTCGCGACCATTAGAGGTACCATTCCAGCCATCATAGCCTACCAACTCGTTATCACCGGATGGGGCATCTTCAAAGTCAGTGAAATATAATTCTCTCTCTGCTAATACTAGAGAATTCATTATTAGCCATGAAACTGATGAGATGATCCTTATTAGAAACTTTTGTTTGGGGTGGGGCATTAAATGATTGGTTTAAGAACTGAAAAAGCGGCCCCTATGACGAGGGCCGCTTTTGTAAAAGTAGTCTAATGCTTTGATTTAAGACTTATAAGCGGGCCTGAACGTCTTCGTCATCGCCTGCGTCATCGCCTGCGTCATCGCCTGCGTCATCCCCTGCGTCATCGCCTGCGTCATCGCCTGCGT
>JAAZZC010000034.1 GCA_014239335.1 Verrucomicrobiales bacterium | reverse complement strand
TTACGGAAAAGCTAAATAAAAAAATAATTTCCTGACAGATTACTAGGATTAAGATCTTTATAATCCACTTCGCTTTTTTAAATTTTAAATCGTGTACGAATAAAGCAAAGTCCTTAATAATTTTTTATGCAGAATAAAGGAAAAACTCTCATTTATTGCTGCTTCTGTAGGGATTTTTTGAGCTGTAAATCACTGCTTTTTGTAGGAGTTTATCAACGATTTGAAGCTTTCCTGCGGCTCGTGCGCTTTTGATTGCTTTATTAATTGTTTTAACGGCTTCAGCAAACTGACCACTTTCTGCTTGGGCAGCGGCCAGTGTGTCCAGAGTAGCAAAGTTCTTGTGACCCGTTTTCTGATTCACTTCTTCGGATAATTTTAGAGCTGATTTTGCATCTCTTATCGTATCATCAGGATCCGTTGCCAGTATCCATGCAAGATTATTTTTGGCATTAAGAGCAAGATTATTTTTGGCAATAATTTCGCGATAAATTTTGACTGCTTCTGAGGGATTCTTATTTCTCTGATGAGCAATGGCAAGATTGATCTGGTATGGAGTATGTTCAGGTTTGAGGGCGATGGCGGCATTGAAGAAATTGATGGCTTCTTTTTCTCTGTCAATCTGTTGATGAGCCTTGCCGAGGGTATCCAATATTACAGGATTGCTGGATCCGGATTCGGCTGTCTCTTTAAACGCGGCATTGGCATCGTCATGGTTTCCTGCCATCCATAGCACGACACCAGATTGAATTTTCAGTAATGGTTGATTTGGTAGCAGGCCGATGGCTTCCTGATACGCTTCGGATGCCGCTTTCCAGTTCCTTTTGCCCTGTTCCAGAGCGGCAATGAAGATCCAGGCCTTCGCTTTGTTGATCGGACTTGAATTTTCTTTTTCAGTTGTTGTTTCACTAGTTATTTTTTGAGCTTCGAGTCGGGCCTCTTCAAAGTAATTGCCTTCCTGATAAGCTTTAGCAAAGTCGAGTGGTCCGATCTTGAAGAGTTCGGATCCGTCGTTGCTTTTGAAGGGAAAGGATGCTTCAGAGACTGCCCTTGGTGAAGCGTTTAATAAATTTATGTCTTTGATTAATTGGTCAGTGCTGATAGGGCCCCTGTAGATGATTGCGAGTTGACCATGCTTATCAAAAAGGAAACTCGAAGGCAGGGGCAATGGACGTTCACGGGAAAATAATTGATTATGTAATACGGTAAGGAGCCGTAAACTTTTTGCATCGGTGACACCGACATTGAACGGATAGTTATTTTTTCTTATGAGTTCTTTGGCTTTTGTGAGGTCTGGTTCTGAGCCGTCTTCCGTAATGAATTCAGTTGTCAGTGCAATGATTTGCAAGTCCTTGGATTGAATTTGGCTGTAATGTTTTTTGAATTCAGATAATTCTGCCACGCATGGTCCGCACCAGCTTGCCCAGAGATTGATTAGTGTGGGTGATTCCCCATTCTTTTCTGGTTCATATCTTTTTAATTCACCATTAAAATCAACATATTCTATGAGTGGAGCCTTGACTCTTTGAGTCAGGATGATTCTTGCCTGTTCTGTTTGGCTTTGTGGTTCGGGTCTTGATTCGGGAAGGTTAATTTCGCGCTCTTTCTTTGTTCTTTTCTGTGCCTTTCCTGACCCCTGCACGATGCGGTACGCTGATCCTGGAATGATTCCCTCAAAAATTTCCTTTGTTCCTCCCGGCCAAGACACTTCGAGAGTTCCTTCCTCAGAATTACTGTTTTTCATCCCGAAGAGGATCCTCTTACTGGTTTGACTGAGGAAACCGCCCCCGGCTCTGAGGGCACGTGTCATTTTCCTTGATCCCATTTTCAGAGTCAGTTTTGCGCCGATCGCGTCTAGGTTGCATGTCGTTCCTTCCAGATAAAAACTGACCGAACCTGACCTTTGTTCTTTTTTCAGATTGTTTCTTAGGAAACGTATCCTTGGTCCTTCCCGGTTCGTGGACCAAAGATCAAGGTCCCCGTCATGGTCCCAGTCCGTTGCGATGATTGCTCTAGTATCATCAATTAAATTAAGACCACTCGCGGCTGAAATGTCTGCGAATTTAATGCCGGATCCTGTCGTTTCT
Source organism: Verrucomicrobiales bacterium (assembly GCA_014239335.1). Lineage (GTDB taxonomy): Bacteria > Verrucomicrobiota > Verrucomicrobiia > Verrucomicrobiales > DEV007 > EC70. Next base: position 8,028 of record JAAZZC010000034.1, on the reverse strand, counting down.
GAGCCGAGATTTAGAAAGCAGCAGTTCTTTTCGTATCCACTGAAAGAACGTCCTCGGGTTATCATGGAGCCTAGAGCGTCCCAATTTTGAAGATAGCTTCCTATTTCTGAATTTGGAATTTCTTTGAGAGGTGATTGCGCCACGACCTGGCGCCAGTAAAAGCTTCACAAGTCACTAGTGTCACCGGGCTGTGTGATGAAGCCGTTACCAACAATAATGTCCTGCATTCCATCATTATTAATGTCTGCGAACCTTGATCCCCATGCCCATCTTCCCATGGTCACTCCAGCTTCGAGGCTCACATCTTTAAATTTTCCGTTTCCGGAATTTAAGAAAAGAGAATTGCCGCGCGCGTGTCGCCGAAAACCTGTAATGGATTCCTGGTCTGCTTCTCTCTGAAATTGACGTTGGTATGCGATCCGATTACCAGCGGAGGACCACATGTTACTTACGTACAAGTCCTGATCACCGTCCCCGTCAGCGTCTGACCAGGAAACTGACATCCCTGCTGACATATCCTCGACTCCAGCTTCTGCGGCGACATCAACGAACCGTGTCTTGCCTGAGCTGTCCCTATCATTCCTGTAAAGATTATTGCGTCCATAATCGTTGGCTACATAAAGATCAGGGTCCCCATCCTGGTCGTAGTCTTCCCATGAAGAGGCGAGCGTGAATCGTCGATTATTATTATCCATTCCAATGCTCACGGTGACGTTCTTGAATTGCCAATTAAGATCGTTTCTCAATAGGGCGTTACGGCCACCATTGTTGGCATCATGGTAAGGGATCGGGCGAGCAAGCATCTGGTTCCCGTTTCCATGAACCGAAGAGCGTCGCAAGGAGTAGCAACCGACATGAAGGTCAAGGTCTCCGTCCAGATCATAATCAGCAGCGCTGATGCACATAGGGGCAGATTCCGGAATCAATTTAGTGGTTTTTACAGTGAAATTTGCTCTCCCGTCATTGGCCATAAATATTATGCCGAGCGTTGTGGCGATAACGAGGTCCTGGTCTCCGTCATTGTCCATGTCAAGGAACAGTGCTGATTGTGTCTGCAATCTGAAGTCGGTTCCGGAAAGTGAAGACGCATCAATGAGTTGCCCATCAGATTTGCTAATAAATAATCGATTGGGTAAACTCCCAGGTTCACAGACATAGATATCATCGACCCCGTCCCCGTTAACATCGCCGATAGTGATTCCGTGCCAACCAGAGAGTCCTATGCCGTAACGGTTCTCCAGCCTGGATGCCCAGTAATCTGTGCCCCTAAGGAATTGATTGTTAAAGTCTTTGCATTGACTAAAAACGGCCCCGGTACAATCACTGAATAGGGAAGTGCCTTTATCGAGCGTGCCGATGCTTTGCTCGAATTCATTGACTTTGATTGATATGATTTTGGGTAGATCTGAAGCTGATGCCCATTCCCATACACAATTCCAGCGTGCTTTCTGACTGATGATCTCTTTTTGGGTGTGACCGATAATCTCTACATAGGATTCACTTGTAGATTTCCCTTCATCATTAATTGAGACATTGAAGGTTTTGAATTTAACGTCAATTTTTTTTGCCTCCAATAATGGTTTAACTAATTCATTGAGAGCTTCCTTTAAGGATTTTTTTTCTTCTGATAATTGTTTTTCTTGGGCGTTCCTTAAGACTTGGAATGAGGAATCATTAAAAACAGTTTTCAGATTCTTTGGAGCTAATTGAGTCGGTTGAAAATCATTAGCTATCAGGCCAGATGTATCGACTTGTGAAATAGTTTTCGGGTCCTTTATAATTTCTCCCAGATCCTTGAGCTGAGAATCAGCCAGTTCATTGAAAACTTCTCCTTTCCAAGGATCCTTTTTGGGTTCTTTGTGCAGACTCTCACTGACCAAGCCGATTGGCTCTAGCGGGATCACGGCATCGATTGATGCGAGAATCTCCTTGTCGTTTTGTTTTTCAGTTGTCCCTGCCTTTTTATCCTCAGCAGAATGTTCCTGATCTCCGCAACCAATGATTGCTAGACTGAGAATAATTGGAGAAATGAGAAGGAGAAACCGCATCGAGGGGCGTCAGATGAATAAAACATTAACACAAAACCTGAATTATGATATGAAGAAAGCTACCATTCGCCCCATCGCCTTTAGCTGGAAACTGTTCTTATTGAGTGGTATAGGAATTAGAGTGAGTTCTTTGTCCCATCAAATGCTAAGATTATTAATTTCTGTAGCTCCTATTTTTTTTCTTATCGGTTGTTCTGATGACCCCAAAAAGCTTAAGGAAGAATCAATAAACCGGTCAGTGCCTGTACTTGGTAAATTGCCCGAATTTCAACTCATTGAACAATCGGGGAATGCCTTTGGTCTTAAAGATCTCAGGGGTAAGGTCTGGATTGGAGATTTTATATTCACTCGCTGCGGTGGCACTTGTCCTATGCAGACCATCCAGAAGTCACAAATTCAGGACAGTTTAAAAGAGGGGCCTGACTGGGAAGATATTAAACTCGTAACCTTTACGGTTGATCCGGAAAATGATACTGCTTCGGTCTTACAAAAATATGCTGATACCCATTCAGCAGATTCTAATCAATGGAAGTTTTTAACTGGGTCGCGTGAGGATCTTTGGAGCCTAAGTGCTAATGGTTTCAAGTTGGCCGTGGCGGAGGATTCAAAGAACGAGAAGATGCCAATATTGCATAGTTCCAGATTTGTGTTAGTCGATAAGATTGGCAGGATTCGGGGTTATTATGATGGGCTTGATGATAAGGGTAGAGCTGATTTAATGCGGGACCTTGACCTGATACTTAATGAGGATCAGGCAGTGAGTGCGCCCGGAAAAGGATCTATCACCTATAAGAAATTTCCATACCCAGAGGGAATCATAAATCCATCTTGGCTCGATAGTCGGAAAGAGCTCCAAATTGCATCAGCCGACAATGTTAGTGCCTATCATGATTTTCAATTTCAGGACACTGTTGAGGAGAGCGGCATCACTTTTTCTAACCGAATCGTTGATGACGCAGGCAAATATCACAAAGCAGTACACTATGATCATGGTAATGGAATTGCGGTAGCTGATGTTGATGGTGACGGACTCTTGGATTTGTATTTTACAACTCAAATTGGATCTAATGAATTATGGAAAAACCTTGGGGGCGGGAAGTTTAAAAATATAACTACTGATTCAATTGCCCTGAACGATAAGATTGGTGTGAGTGCTTCTTTTGCCGATACTGACAATGATGGGGACGCTGATCTTATAGCTACTACTGTCAGGGGAGGTAATTATTTTTTTGAGAATGATGGTAATGGAAACTTCACTGATCGGACTGATCATGCAGGGCTTGATTATATAGGACACTCTTCAGGTGCTGTGTTTTTTGATTATGATAAGGATGGTCTCTTGGACCTTTTTCTCTGTAATGTTGGTGTCTACACGAGTGATGAGAGGGGCAATGGCGGTTATTGCATTGGGTTGCAGGACGCTTTTCAGGGGCATCTCAAGCCCGAAGAGCGTAATGAGCTAAGTAAACTGTATCGCAATGAGGGTGATAATGTATTTGTAGATGTTTCCAAGGAGACGGGCCTCTTGGATCAGAGCTGGACTGGCGATGCGGCTCCATTGGATTTCGACAATGACGGGTGGGTCGATCTTTATGTTCTTTCAATGCAGGGACATGATCAGCTTTACCGGAACGAAGAAGGAAAATCTTTCAAGCGAGTGAGTAGGGATGTTTTTCCTAAGACTCCATGGGGAGCGATGGGTATCCAGATCTTTGATTTTGATAATGACGGGAATCAGGATGTCTATATTACCGATATGCATTCGGACATGAGCGAAGAGGTTGGCCCTAATCGCGAGAAATTAAAAAGTGATATGAAGTGGGAGGAGAGTGTTCTTAAGAGCGGGGGCATGAGTATTTATGGCAATGCTTTTTTCCGTTCCTTGGGCAATGGAAAGTATGAGGAAGTTTCTGATAGTATAGGGGCTGAGAATTACTGGCCGTGGGGACTGAGTGCAGGTGATTTGAATGCTGATGGATTCATCGATGTATTTATAGCCTCGAGTATGAATTTTCCTTTCCGCTATGGCATTAACAGTGTTCTACTTAATGAGTCCGGTAAGCGCTTTGCGGATGCTGAATTTATTCTGGGTGTTGAGCCAAGGCGTCAGGGCAGAACAGCAAAGCCTTGGTTCACCTTGAATCCATCTGCAGAAGATAAAGAACATTCCTTAGTCAAAGAATATAATTTAACTGAACCGGTGGAGGTTTGGGGTTCATTAGGCACACGGAGTTCTGCGATTATCGATATCGATAATGATGGTGACTTGGACATTGTAACGAACGAGTTTCATGATGGGCCGATGGTTTTACGCAGTAATTTGTCAGAAAAGAAACAGGTCAATAAGCTGCAGGTTCAACTAATTGGTAAGGGGAATGGTGCCTCAAACCGTGATGGGTTGGGCGCGACAGTGAGAGTGATGGCAGGATCAAAGACTTATGTGCAGGTCAATGACGGAGTCTCTGGATATCTTTCGCACAGTTTAATTCCAATGTATTTTGGTCTGGGCGAAGCAAATAGGGTCGACAGTGTTACCGTGCTTTGGCCTTCCGGGAAGGAGCAGACTCTAAAAGATATTGATCTTGAGGAGTTGTTAAAGATAATTGAGGATTAGTATGATTAAATTGGTCGTTAAAACCATATCCAAGGTATTAATTTTAATGATATTTTTCATTGGGTTAAGTGGCGTGCCTGTGGTTGCTGATACCATTGTCAATGTTGGTGAGATTCGTCCCTTCTTCGGTCCTGATGATCTTAATCTTGATCCTGATAGAGTCATAGTTGCGATTGATGCTTATGGTGACAGTGACCGTGAAGTGAATGGCGTCACGTTTTTAACGGATAAGTCCGCCCCTCCAAATGTTACGGTGACCGCGACTCACTCAATTAATGATTGGGCAATCAGGCCTGAATATACTGGTGCTGATAGAGAATCAGTTGATAATCTTGAAGAGATCATGCGAGACATCCGCTGGTCAGCGGCTCCGAGCGCAGTTGCAATCTCGGTTTCGGAATTGAACCCTGGGATTGAGTATGAGTTGCAGATGCTGTTTAATGAAGGTGCAGACCGGGACCGGCGCTGGGACATTGCCATTGAAGGCGAACTGGTCGTGGATGATTTCAGTTCAGAGGGTGAAGGGACATGGACACCAAGGAACGGGTTCGCCTACATTGCCCCTTTTGTTCTCGAAGAAGGTGATGATGTTCTCAATGTTGAGATGGTTAAGCATTTTGGAGGGCAAGCATCAAAGGGATCGGACAATAACCCCATATTACAGGCTTTTACGATTACTGAGATTACAGTTCCAGAAACGCCCGAGTCTGTAGGGATATCAAGTTCAGAGTTTTTTGCTCAACAGAGTGTACCGATAGGAACTCTTAGTACCGTTGATCTAAAAAGGAACTCCAATCATCTCTATTCTCTTGTGTCAGGCCAAGGAGATAAAGATAACGAAAAGTTTGAAGTGGATGATATTACTATAGTTCGTTCTAGTACTTATGACTTCGGCACACACGAGCATTCTTCTGAATTTTCTGTAAGAGTTCGTTCGACCGATGCGGATGAGCCGTCACGTTTTATAGATCAAATAATTACCTTCACTCTGGCGGAGCCTTTGGCTCCTACTGTGATGGATTTAACGGCCGATTCAGTCAGTTCAGGTATCGTTATTCAAGGCCTTGTGGGTAAAATGTCCGTCAATGATCCAAACGCATTTGATTTGCATTTTTATTCATTTGCTGAGGGTCTCGGGGACGATGATAATAAAATATTCTCAATTGAAGGTGATAGTCTGAGGCTAGCTAGGTCGATGCCGGCCGGAAAGACGGATCTTAGCATTCGCGTTCGGGTCACTGATTCAACGGGTCTGTATCTTGAAAAGAACTTCAGTCTAAAAGTCACTGACCCTTCGATTCGTATTAATGAATTAATGGCGAGTAATGGGAGTTCTCTGGACGACGATGATGGTGATGCTTCTGATTGGATTGAAATGTATAATGAGCAGAGTGGGACCGTTAACCTCGAGGGGTGGCACTTAACAGATGATTTGGATCAATTGACTAAGTGGACATTCCCTGATGTTAATATTGGTCCGAATGGATTTCTTATCCTCTTTGCTTCGGGCAAGGAGAGGGGGCCTAACAGGCGTCCGCTGCACCTCAATTTTGAGATTGCCAGTTCTGGAGAGTCATTGATGCTGGTTAAACCTGATGGGAAGACCATAGTGGATCAGATAGATTTTCCAGAACAAGGAGTGGACGTTTCTTATGGTTATAATGCTGAGGCTAATGCTGTTGGCTTTCTTAAGGAATCTAGCCCACAAGCAAAGAACGGTAACATTGCCACTCAGGTTTCAAATAAGGTCACATTCAGTCATCAAAGAGGTTATTATGATAGCGCATTTGAGCTTGAATTAAGTTCTGCAATTCCTGACTCGGTCATTCGATACACGACCAATGGCTCAAAGCCCAATAATTCAAGCACAGTCTATACCGGGCCGATCCGTATCAGCCCGTCTACCAGTTCAGGGACTCGGGGCGTTCGTACCGTCAGAGCTTTCTCTACACATCCTTCTGCCGTAATTTCACCAGTTTTAACTCACACTTATATTTGGATTAAGGGAACAGGATCTCCTAATTCTAACGGAGTAGTTGGTCAGTCTCGGTTCGTTTCCTCCATAAAGAATGATCAGAAATATGGCCCATTAATAGATGATGGATTATTATCACTGCCAGCCATTTCAATCATTAAGCCGAGTGGCATGGGATCTTCAGAAGGAGAAGGTTCTCTTGAGTTGATTAGTCTTGACGGGAGCGAGCCTGGGTTCGGGATCGATTGCGGGATGAAAATTGTTGGTGGAGCCAGTGTAGGTTCTCCGAAAAATAATTTCCGCTGTTACTTTCGGAGTAAATACGGAGCGTCAAAGTTACGTTACCCAGTATTTGAAAATCACCCTTATACTGAAAAGACAAGTGAGGTCTTTGATGTACTTCAGTTGCGGAGCGGCTCACATGATAATTTCTATTGGATGGCAAACCCTGGTAATCCTCCAGGGCGAAAGCGTCAGGGTGATGCTCAGTACGTTCGTAACCGTTGGGTGAATGATATGGAAATGCTCATGGGGCATCCCTCAATACATGGTCGCTATGTTCATTGCTATCTGAACGGGTCTTACCATGGCCTTTATCATGTTCATGAACGGCCCATGCATAGTTATATGGATAAGTATTTCGGTGGAGATCCTGAGGACTATCATTACACAAATTCAGGGAGGACCGGCAGTGATCATGGAGAAGGAGATAGCTGGTCAAGTACTTGGAGTAAGGTCAAATCTGCCGCGTCGGCGGGAGGAGAAGAGTCCCGCGAATGGATTAACTGGAGTAGCTTAGCTGACAATCAGCTATTATATTATTATTGTGGCAATGACTGGGACTGGACTACAACTCATAATTGGATGGCGGCTGGTCCTAAGTATCCAGGCCGAGGAGGTTGGAGGTTTTATTCCTGGGACTGTGACGTGATGCTTCATGATGTTGATGCGAACAATCTTGGAGTAAGTGCTCCGGACGGTATTTTTTCCTCACTGATGAGGGATAAGGATTTTAAGGTTTTCTTTAGTGATCGGGTCTATAAGCACTGTTTCAATGGAGGGGTGCTAAGTCCGAACGGTCCCAGAGCTGCTCACGATTATCGGATGAATGAAATTTATGATGCGTTGGTTCCGGAAACGGCACGTTGGCAACCGTCCAGTGCGCGAAGGCTTCCATGGGACCGTGACGGGGAGTGGAGAGATGAGTGGGATTATATGCAAAATGTTTATTGGCCGAGGAGGACAGAAATTCTCCTCAATCAGTTCCGTGCAAGGGGCTGGTACCCACTAGAGGCTCCGAAATTTGACCAGCGTGGCGGATCAGTATGGTCTGGCTACTCCCCGATAATTGTAGCAAACAAAGGTGATGTTTATGTTACAACCGATGGCAG
>JAAZZC010000035.1 GCA_014239335.1 Verrucomicrobiales bacterium | reverse complement strand
TGTCCACGTCCCGGACCATCTCTGCAAATTGTCCGGTCCGGTCCTAGGGAAAAACACAAATAGGGTCAAATTGCTCGAACGGACCGCCCCAATCGTTTTTCAGGTGCGGTTACCCGTGCAGGGAGGTGAAAGATTAAATGTATATAGGGTCACAGAAACGGTTCCCTTCACAGTCGAGTCATTGATTTTAAGCGTTCCTGTCCAAAAATGAGAGCCGCGAAATTTCCAGTCATGATCATGGTATGGGTCCTCTCATCCATTCAAGGGTCCGCTCAGGATTCGCTTGATAAGGTTGAGGAGAATGGTCCGCGTGACCAATGCATTAACATTGTGTTTCTTTCTGAGGGATACTCTAATGCTGACATGGACGAGTTCACGGATGACGTGAAGGAGGTCTGGGAATACCTCTCGTCCCGTCAGCCATGGAACCGTTACCGTTCCAACTGCAATGTTTACCGCATCGATGTCGTATCAAATGAGTCGGGAATAGATAATGGAGACGCGGGATCAGATAGGGACACATACTTTGATACTGAGTGGAACGAATCTGGCCTATTGAGGATCAGTTCTTCGGGTCAGGACCGCGTCTATTCAATGTTGAATAAACATGTCCCGGAATATGATATCATCATGGTTCTGGTCAATGACTCTAGCTACGCTTCTGGGGTAGCGTATGGGCAATTAGCGATGACTTCGAACCGTTCGAGGAACATGGCCAGGATCGCGGAGCATGAGATCGGGCATTCTTTTGCCGGGCTCGCGGACGAGTACGATGAGTACCCGGGCGGAGAGGCTCGAAGCGGTTCTGAAAGGTATAACGCGACGCAGTACTCTGACAGGGCCCTAGTGAAGTGGAAATCATGGATCAAGGAGGGCACTCCTGTCCCCACACCTGAAAGTTCCAGATATGCGAATGAGGTGGGACTTTTCGAGGGCGCAATTTACAATGAGACTGGTTGGTTTCGTCCCCATTACAATTCCATGATGAAGCGGTCAGGTCAGGCAGTCGGTCAGGTCAATAGAGAAAAACTGGTCCTCTCGATCTACGAAAAATTGAGCCCCGTCATTAGCTATGAGCACGAAAATTCGGTCATCGATCCGGAAGGATTGGATGAGCTTGTTTTTTCTCTGGACGTGAGGGAACTGGATTCGGGTCCGCCTCTGCAAATCGACTGGACCATTGATGGGGTCGAGCAAATTGTTGAGGACAGTGAGGAACTGAATGTCGTGATGTCTGAGCTTGATGAGGGGATACATACGGTCACGGCGACCATATTTGACTCTACGACTTGGGTACGCAATGACCCGGACCAGCTCCTCAAAGAGGTCATTACCTGGACAGTCAATAATGGTCCGCTCAGTTATAGTATCGTTGGCTCGACAGTGACAATCACTGATTGTGAGGAATCTGCTTCGGGTGAGGTCGTGGTTCCGGCCACAGTCGAGGGTAGGCCAGTCACCAGAATCGGCGCTTCCGCGTTCCGTGACTGTGAAAGTCTGGTCAGTGTGATTCTTCCTGACGAGGGGCCGAACGTTACTTACATCGGACCGGGTTCGAACTGGTATTACCGTAAAGGCACGAGTGAGGCTTCGAGTCCTATCAATGCGTGGCGTGAGCTAAAATTCGTTGAAGACGAGTCATGGACCGTCGGTGAGGCGGTCATTGGATACGGGGACGGTGATGATGAGACGGTCCTGAGTGATATGCGGGACGGATACTCGACCGTCTATTTTAGAAAGATGTTTTCAGTTAGTGAGGATAGGGTCCCGGACAATCTGGTTCTGCGGCTGTACATCGATGATGGTGCAATTGTTTGGATAAATGGCACTGAAGTTGCACGTGCATTTGTCGGGGACGGTATCAAGGGATTTGATGGGACCGCATCGAGCCATGAAGCTTCATGGGAAGAGTTTCTGATATCTGACGCGGAAAAATTCCTGGTCCCGGGCAATAATGTGGTCGCGGTGCATGGCATTAACAGGAGTTCCGAGAGCAGTGACTTTTCCTTTGATCTGGAAATGAAGACGGTCCCCGTAATGTCAAGCATTGCGGATTCAGCTTTCAGAGGCTGCTCGGGTCTGAGGAGAGTGAATGTTCCTGACAGTGTGGAAAGTATCGGTGATTCGGCCTTCTATGGCTGCAGCAGTTTGGAAAGTGTTAAGGTGCCGGTCAGTTTGACGGTCATTGGGGGCTTTGTGTTTTATGGATGTGCCAAACTCTCGGAAGTGGTAATTCCTGCAAAAGTGACGAGAATTGGGACCGGTGCATTCGCTTATTGTGCCGGTCTGAATGAAGTGACCTTCGCTACAGAGAACCTCTCGAGCATTGACGCCTTTGCGTTCTCCGGCTGCTCGGGTCTGAGAAACATAACTTTTCCCGACAGTCTCATCAGTATAGGGAATTCTGCCCTTCGCGACTGCTCTAATCTTACCGATATTATTTTCCTTGGAAATGCGCCGTCAATGGGCCCTTCAGCCTTCAACGGAGTCTCTGATAGTGCCTGGATCACTTATCCCTCAGAAGGGACCGGATACACTGATCCATTCGCCGGAGTTAGGAGCAGGACTAATGTGTGGGGCAAGGGGGCCATTGCCATTAAGAGCATCACCTATGATGCTGAAAAAGGCACATGCGATATTACTTGGGATTCAGTTCCTGGTCAGATCTATCGAGTATATTATTCAATTGATTTGGAGCAATGGGTGTCCCTAGACGAGCCAATCACTGGTCAGGGGAACACGACCAGTGAGAGGTTCTCTGTTCCCGCAGGATCAGGATTCTACAGGATTCAGAGGGATTAACTTGCCTTTTTTATTTATACTTAAATGATGTGTAAAAGGATCAGTTCAACTACCATTGCGGCTTAATTTTTGATTAAATGTTCGGATCTGATCGGCTTTTCAGGTCAATCAAGCTCAAACGAACTTAAATCTTCCAAGTACTCCAAGTATTCAGTTTCCGTTTCACCTCCATCCTGATGAATCGTATTCCATCCCTCCAGGTACTTGGCCCAGGTCCCCTTACCATGCTTAGCCTCATAGATTTCCCCTAAATTACCCCACTCACGAAACTTTCCAAATTCCTCCCAAGTATTAAAGCCTATCCAACGACCAAATGTCATATAATCTCCACCCGATTCGAAACGCATGACTGAGCCTCTTACTTTTAAATCACTCGCCCCTAGCGCCTCAGACATCTGTATCTCATACTTAGTTTTCTTTTGGTACATGCCGGGCTTCATTTTCCACTTATAGATCGCCCCGTATCGAGTCTGTTGGCCTTCTTCTAAATTATTGTAAGCGGTTCCGGGAATGACCATCCAAACCTCAGTCGGTGGAATTTTTGATTTTTGTAAAGGAGTGATGTTTTCTAGCCAGTAAGCACTTTCCTCATTGTTTCGCGGAATGTTTATTGTGTTACTGGTATTGGCCTTATCAAAATCCGCCCATGATGGGACTCCGAATAGTCTGGCATATTGTCCACTTCTAGAACCGCTTATAACTTTCCATGTGAACCACAGATCGGATCCCTCTTTTCTGTTGTACTTTTTTGTTTTTGTTTCAACAGCAGCCTCAAAATCTTTAGCCTTTTCAAGGTCAACTTCAATGTGTCGAACGACATAAATTGATGGTTCCGGCGCGGTTTCAGCTTTCTTGTGGTCATCAGCGAAGCATGACCACGCTAATCCTGTAAATAGTACTATTGTTGTAATTATGTTTTTCATTATTTGTTTATAACAAAGCAATAATTCCTATCAATAACATAAGTAGGAAATTTTATTTATTTGTTTATTTTTCTTAGGCACTGGTTATTTCAGAGTTGTGTTAGATATTCTCTAGTGCTATAAAAATAGCTATATATATTACACAAACCTTGTTATGAAAAAAATAATCCTATCTCTGTCATTCATCAATTTATGTCGTTCGACAAATTGAAGTTGACCTTGAAAAGGCTAAAGATTTTGAGGCTGCTGTTGAAACAAAAACAAAAAAGTACAACAGAAAAGAGGGATCCGATC
>JAAZZC010000036.1 GCA_014239335.1 Verrucomicrobiales bacterium | reverse complement strand
TTACGGAAAAGCTAAATAAAAAAATAATTTCCTGACAGATTACTAGGATTAAGATCTTTATAATCCACTTCGCTTTTTTAAATTTTAAATCGTGTACGAATAAAGCAAAGTCCTTAATAATTTTTTATGCAGAATAAAGGAGAGCACTTCATTCCCATTGGCCGAGACAAGCTTCTTGAGTGCTTACCTGAATTTGATAAATGCAGTGAATCGGACCGGGCACAATTAATCCAATTATTTGATCTTCTCTCCTCCGGATTACACGCTCAATACCATTCAGAACAGATCAGTATCCAGAGATTATATCAGCCCCTCGATCCGGATTCTGTTTTAATTTTTAAAGAGGATGCAAATAAAGATTCATCCGAAGTCTTTCGGAAGGTGCATAAAATTCTTCAAAACGCAAATTACCGAAAGCTCCCGACCGAAGAACTCGAAACTGCCGTTGAAAATGCGACGGCCCTTGGTCTGAGGATGAAAGTTAATTTCTCTCTTTTCGAGGAACTGCACGTTTATGGTCGAGGCGATGAAACCGAGACTTGGACCAAAAAGAGCTGGTGGAAATTATTCAAAGAGGAAAAATTTGATGTGAAAGTCTTTCAGAGACTCATTATTTCTTTCCGTTTAAAAGAACACGAAGATCTTCCCAAAGGACAGTCCAGTTCGTTCGTCTACTTGAAAAGTTTCAAGGGAATTCCTCATTCAGATTTACACACTTTACTGCCTGGAACGCAGGTCAAAATGAGCCTCTTGGATCGGGGGAAAATAATCATCCCGGCACTCTCTGGCTTAGTGATGAGCGTGATCAAGATTGTCCGGCTCGTGGTCGCGGTCACTATCTTTGCTACGCTGGCACAATTTATCAAGTACTGGGTCATTCCTGCAGCTGTCATCTATTATATCATCAAGGGGTTTCTTTCTTACAAGAAGACCAAAGACAAGTACCAGCTGAACCTGACAAGGCACCTCTATTTTCAAAACCTTGATAACAACTCTGGGGTCCTGTTACGGATCCTAAATGAAGCTGAGTTACAAGACTATCGTGAAATGGTAATTGCCTATTACGTGCTCTGGAAATTCGGAAACGCAGGAATGAAATCACAGCAAATAGATGAAATCGCTGAAAATCAGTTACTAGAAACGATTAATCAGAAGATTGATTTTGAAGTTGATGATGCTTTAAAAAAACTCGAATCCATTAAACTTATTTATAAAGAAGAGGACCTTTGGTTCCCTGTGACAGTCAACGATTCAATGAACGAACTGAATGAATTGTTAAGTAAATAAAGGATCCCAAAACCAGCTAATCACTAACTGAGTCCAGTCAGTGTCCCCGAATCATCCACGTCTATCCTCTCACTGGCGGGTACCCTGGGAAGGCCAGGCATCGTCATAATTTCTCCAGCAAGAGCAACCACGAATTCTGCTCCGTAAGCCACGCGAACTTCACGAATAGGTATCTTAAACCCAGACACAGCACCTCTCTTGGTTTGATCGGCACTGAAGCTGTAAGGCGTCTTAGCAATGCATACTGGGAAATTTCTCACATCAGTCTGATCCAAAGATTTTAATTTCTTAGTCACTGCAGGAGTCAATTCAATATCATCGGCTCTGTATATTTCTTTGGCCACAGTCTGTAGTTTCTCTATCAATGACATGTCATCAGGATAGATCGGCGCAAAGTTGGAAGCTTGGTCCTCGGATTCAAGCATCTTAACGACTTCCTCAGCAAGATCCTTAGCACCTTCTCCACCATTAGCCCAGTGCGTAGCAAGAACACATTTTACTCCTTCTCCCTCACAAAGTTCGGTGAATTTTTTTGTTTCGGCCTCAGTATCAGCAGTGAAGGCATTCAAAGCAACGATAGTATGAACACCAAACTTGGAAACGTTTTCAAGATGCCTTCGAAGGTTTGCAAACCCACGCTCAACGGCCTCGATATTTTCTTCATTCAGATCGGCCCTTTTAACACCTCCGTGATATTTTAGGGCTCTTATAGTCGCCACAATGACGGAAGCGTCCGGTCTAAGGCCGGACTTCCTGCACTTAATATCGAAAAACTTTTCCGCTCCAAGATCAGCACCAAAACCTGCCTCCGTCACAACAATATCTGACAACTTCATGGCAAGCTTAGTTGCCATAACCGAATTGCATCCGTGGGCAATATTAGCAAACGGACCACCATGAACAAAGGCAGGAGTCTTTTCAAGGGTCTGCACAAGGTTCGGTTGAATCGCATCCTTGAGCAGAGCCGTCATCGATCCCTCTGCCACAAGTTCTCTAGCATGAACGTTTTCTCCTTCGCTGTTCTGTCCAACAACGATTTGCCCGAGACGACGTTTCAAATCTCCGAGCCC
>JAAZZC010000037.1 GCA_014239335.1 Verrucomicrobiales bacterium | reverse complement strand
TCTGCCAGGAACAGGTATACTTATTACTGAAGCGGCCCGAGGAGAAGGAGGCATCCTTGTTAATAAGGAAGGCTACCGGTATCTCCAAGACTATGATCTGGGAATGCCTCTAGACATTGAAGATCCCAAGCATCCAGTCAAAAAAAGCATGGAACTAGGCCCCAGGGACAGGTTAAGCCAAGCCTTTATAAAAGAACGAGAGAAAGAAAAGACTATCCCCGGGCCTTTTGGAGATGTAGTACACTTAGATATACGACATTTAGGAAAGAAGAAAATTGACAAGAAACTTCCATTTGTAAGGGAACTCACAAAAAATTACGTAGGGATTGATCCAGTCTATGAGCCAATTCCCGTTCGACCTGTAGTCCACTACATGATGGGGGGTATCGATACAAATATAGATTGCAGTACAATTTTACCTGGACTTTTTGCTGCTGGCGAATGCGCCTGCGTTTCCATTAATGGAGCCAATCGACTAGGATCAAATTCACTGACTGAAATCTTGGTCTATGGTGCCCGCGCAGGACAGGCAGCAGCAGTTTTTGCCGCCGAACATTCCGAGATTAATCTGGAAGTACTTGAAAAACAGGGAGCCGATGAGTATAAAAGAATTTCTCGCGACTTCTTGCAAAAAGATGGCGGTTCTGAGCGAATCGCCACCCTCCGTAAGGAGATGCATCAAGTCATGGAACAGAGTGTGGACATCTTTCGTTCAGAGTCAGGTTTAAAGGAGGCATGCAACAAAATCGAAGAATTGAAAGATCGATTTTCTTCAATACTTATTGAGGACAAAAGTCTGAATTTCAATACGGAATTGACTTCGGCTTTAGAGCTTGAGAACATGATTGACGTTGCAGAATCAATCATTTTTAGCGCATTGTCAAGAAGGGAAAGTCGAGGTTCTCATCAACGCACTGACTTTGTAAACAGAGATGATGAGAATTTTCTGCGGCATTCTCTTGCGTATCGAACCGAGGCTGAAAGCCGTATCGAATATCAAGATGTCGTCATTACTAAATGGCCACCAGCGGAACGTATCTATGGAAAAGAGGAGTGAGCGTGTCTGAATCTTTTGAGTTGGAAATTTTTCGATATTGTCCTGAGCAGGACACTGAACCCCTTTTTAAAAGTTACGAAGTCCCCTTTAGGGAGGACTGGGTGGTTCTCGATGCCATCAACTACATAAAGGATGAAATTGACGGCACACTTTCCTATCGCTGGTCCTGCCGCATGGGTGTCTGTGGGAGTTGTGGAATGATGGTCAACGGTGAGCCAAAACTGACATGTTCAGCTTTTCTGAAAGACTACCCCTCCCGTAAAATTCGTGTTGAACCTCTGCAAGGATTCCCAGTAGAGCGGGATCTCATCTTTGAGATGGACGATTTCATGAACAAACTGACAGAGGTTAAACCTTATCTTCTCAGAAAGGAGGGGGAGGAAAAGCCTCTTGAAGAAGGTGAATATCTTCAGTCTCCTGCAGAGCTAGCTCACTACAAACAGTATACCTTGTGTATTAATTGTATGCTCTGCTACGCAGCCTGTCCCATCTATGCACTTGACTCCAGCTTTGTTGGACCCGCGG
>JAAZZC010000213.1 GCA_014239335.1 Verrucomicrobiales bacterium | reverse complement strand
TCGCGCAAGACTCAATCCAAGACCAAATCCCGATTTACTTGGTCCCCTGGCCGTGTCTACCCGATAAAACCTCTCAAATATTTTCTCCTTTATTTCATCTTGAATCGCAGGACCAGTATTACTAATTGATATTTGATAAGCACCCCCACTTTTACTCAGCTCACTTGTTATTTTACCTCCTTCGGAAATATTATACTTAGTCGCATTGGTCAAAAGGTTTGATATAGCCAATCTCAAAAGACGTTCATCTCCATTCACTATAAACCCAGAGCTCCCATTTTCTGATTGAAATGATATTCCCTCTTCGTCAGCTATCACTTCAGCATCTTCAACAATCTCAGACATTAGATGAGAAAGATCTAACTTCTGCTTTTCAATAATCAAACTGCCAGCATCTGACCTTGAAAGCATCAGCAAGCTGTCAATTATTGACCTTAACTGCCCAACCCTCTCAAGAACATCAACTAACACCGTATCATGTTCACTTCCCTCATCATGATCCTGCAACGCTGCCTCAATCTTGCCCTGCATAACAGCCAGTGGAGTTTTTAACTCATGCGAAGCATCCGCACTAAACCTCTTCATCTGACTGAACGAAGACTCGAGCCTATCCATCATTTGGTTAAGAACAGCAGCCAATCTACCTAGCTCATCTTTAGAGCTGACTCCCTGCACTCTTGCCCCCAACCCTTGGGCTGTAATATTCTCAGCTGTCGCTATAATATTTTGTACAGGCCGAACAACTCTTCCAGCTATCCACCAAGCACCAAAACCAATAATAATCAAAGCAAGAGGTAACGCCTCAAAATATCTTCGCATAAGTTTAGATAGCTCATCACGAATTTCCTTTAAATCTATTGCCATCCGAACCTTGTATCCATCAAAGGTTCTACACATTACTCTCCAAGTTTTATCTTTATACTCTACAGTCTCGTTAGATCCTCCAGGCTTCCATTCAATTTCATCTCCCGGCTCGGGCCAATCCGGCTCTTTGTAAATCTGACTACCTTCGATAAGCCCATCTTCCAATGCCAATGGCGACTGATTAACGATACTCTCATCAGAATCTTCAATTTCGGCTAGCTCAATTAATCTAACCTCTGCCCTTTCAGCACTCAACGTACCAACTAGCTGAGTCTGAAGCAGCCCCCCTTCTTCCATCGCCTGAGCAGTTAAAACCATGTCTGCCGTAAATCCTTTCAGCTCATAATCTGCCTCTTCAGTCATGGTCTTACGAACCATGTTTGAAGTGAATCCCAAAAAGACAATCAGTACAGTCCCAGACAACAATGCGGACCACAATGCTATTCGAAGCCGAAATGAGAGCGACACCGCCTACCCCTCCTCTGGATTGTCAGGATCTTGCATTCGATACCCTACTCCCCTCAGAGTCTCTATCAGTGGAACCCCTTCTTCAATATCAATTTTTGATCGCAACCTTCTTATGTAAACATCCACAAGGTTCGTTCCTGGATCAAAATGATAGCCCCATACCTGTTCAAGTATTTGAGTTCTTGTAAGAACACGTCCAGGAGCTCTCATCAAAAAGGCAAGAAGAGAAAATTCTTTAGGTGTCATCTCAATCTGAACACCTGATCTCACCACTTCTCTCTTCATAAGGTTAGCAGACAATGTGCCAACGCTAAGTACACTCATGCCAGTCTCAGAAGAACGTCTCCAAATTGCACGCAATCGCGCAATGAGCTCTTCAACAAAAAATGGTTTCGGGAGATAATCATCTGCACCCAAATCCAATCCTTTAATCCTGTCCTCGGTCTCTCCTCTAGCCGTAATTATTATTACTGGTACATTATTGTGCCCTGCACGAATCACCTTAAGGATTTCAAGGCCGCTGCGTCCAGGCAACATCACGTCCAAAACTATAGCGTCATAAGATCTTGTCATCGCATGTTCCATGCCCGAATCACCGTCCTGGCAGTAATCCAATACAAAACCTTCTTTTTCTAATCCATTTTTGATGAGTTCGCCTATTTCAGTCTCATCCTCGACCAGTAAGATCTTCACGTTAACAATATTACCCTCGCTCTGTGAAATTACAACGTATTGAAAGAAATAATTAAGATGTGGGGGAAGGGCATCAAAATAGACTCAAACTTAGTCAATTATTTCTCAAGGAACCCAAGAATTATTTTAGGAAATACTCCACAAAGAATCACTCCAGCAAGAAGAGCTATAATTACTACCCTAGACAAGGTGCTAACAGTAAGAG
>JAAZZC010000038.1 GCA_014239335.1 Verrucomicrobiales bacterium | reverse complement strand
TGTTTCGTCGAGGTGCCATTAATTCACCAGCAGTTCGCCAGCCTGGACCTAATTTAAGCAGTCAAGATGAAGCTGAGTTAACTCGACTCATCTCACGGGGTGAGATAAATGTAGGCCTTAGATAAATTTTAAGATCGAGACTTAATTAGAAAGGATTGAGGATATTACTTGTGATGGACGTATTTGACTTAAAGATAACCACTGGCACTGTGGCGAATGCTACCGAGACATTTCATTCAGATATAGGTATTAAAGATTGCCTAATTACAGCGATAGGTAAGAATATTGGTGAGGCGAAAAGAGTCATCGATGCTACTGGAAAATTCGTCCTTCCAGGAGGGATTGAAGCGCATTGTCATATAGAACAGGAGTCCTCTGGCGGTATCATGACCTCAGATGATTACTATTCGGGGAGTGTTTCGGCTGCATTTGGGGGTAATACTTGTTTAATTCCTTTTGCAGCACAACACCGAGGTCAGAAATTACATGATGTGTTAGCGCTTTATCATTCAAGAGCAAAGCCAAAGTCAGTTATTGATTATTCGTTTCATCTAATTATATCGGATCCAACTGATGAGGTGATTAACGAGGAATTGCCTAAGATAATAGAGCAAGGCATTACTTCTTTTAAGATCTATATGACTTACGATAAGTTGATTGTGGACGATCAGCAAATGTTAAATATTCTGGCTGCTGCTAAGAAATTAGGGGCTTTGACTATGATTCATGCTGAGAATAATGCCATGATTAATTGGATGAGTGAAAAACTGATAGATTCGTCACATCAAGAACCAAAATATCATGCCTTAAGCCATCCACGCACGGCTGAATCAGAAGCGATCAATCGTGCCATTGCATTATCGAGTTTTATTGATACACCAATTTTAATTGTGCATGTCTCTACTGAAGCAGGGGCTAGAATTATTGCTAAAGCACGATACGATGGACAAAAAGTATTCGGTGAAACTTGTCCGCAATACATGTTTCTCAATGCACAAACGATGGATCTTCCTGATATGCAGGGAGCGCAATTTTGTTGTAGTCCTCCGTTACGAGACAGGGCATCACAAGAAGAGATATGGCGTTGTTTGCAAAATGGGACTTTTCAAGTCTATTCCTCCGATCATGCGCCGTATCGTTTTGATGAGACAGGCAAACTCCATGCGGGGAAAAAACCACCGTTTACTAAGATCGCCAATGGTTTGCCAGGGATAGAAACTAGATTGCCTTTATTATTCTCAGAAGGCTATATAAAGAAACGAATCACCTTAAACCATTTTGTGGCCCTTGCGGCAACGAATGTGTCTAGGATTTATGGGTTGGATCATCGTAAAGGATCAATCACTGAAGGCAAGGATGCGGATATCGCGATTTGGGATCCTGAGGTTAAGAAAATCATTAAAGCAGAAGATTTGCATGACAATATGGAATTTACCCCTTATGAAGGGATGCAAATTACTGGTTGGCCTGAGACGGTTATACAAAGAGGGAAAATCGTCATCGAAGAGAATGCTTTAAAAGTAGAGCGTGGTAACGGCGAATTTATTCATCGTAAGAAAATTGATTGCACAGGTATGCCTGGAAGACTCGCCCCTGAATTAGATACTAATGAGAATTTTGGTACCAAGATTGACATCTAATGCCTAGAGTTCTCGTTATAAACCCAAATTCCAATGATTTGGTGACAGAAAAATTACAAGCTTCTTTAGGAAGTTATGATCCTTATC
>JAAZZC010000039.1 GCA_014239335.1 Verrucomicrobiales bacterium | reverse complement strand
CGGCGAAAATAGTACTCTCGTCATAGACCCCGTCACCGTCCTTGTCCACTAGCCGCTGGGGCCAGGTCGCTCCTGCCGGATTAGTTAGGTACCGTGGAAATCATTTTGGAGATTCCTACAAAGACAGCTTCTTCGCATGCCATTTCAATACCCACAAGGTAGTCCATGTCCGCCTCAAAAAAAGCGGTTCAACTTTCATAACGAAAGAAGAAGACTTCATCAGCTCAAGCAGTATCGATTTTCACCCCACAGATATACTTGAAGATGCTGACGGAAGCTTACTCTTACTTGATACAGGAGGCTGGCTCAGTTGGGGTTGCCCCTTTTCAAAAATAGCTAAACCCGAAGTCAGGGGAGCAATTTACCGAATCTCACGAATTGATAGCCCTAAACTCACTAATGCTCGCGGAGAAGAAATTAACTGGGACAACTTAACCCCCAGCAATGCAGCAGATTTAATTAGTGATAAGCGTGAAGCTGTCCGCCAAAGAGCAAGCCTTTCATTGATTGCATCTGGGAATAAGTCAATCTCCGCCATAGAAAAAATATTTCATAAGAGCGAATCGATTCAGCATCAAACACAGCTCCTATGGACGCTTTCCAGAATCGAATCTAAAAAAACACTAAATTTAATTCGGGAATCCCTCGGCTCGAAATCCCCCACCCTAAGACAAGCTGCTGCACGGTCTGTCGGCATACTAAAGGACAAAGAATCAGGACCCAAATTAATTGAATTACTCAACGATCAGGAGCCACAGATCATAAGAACCGCGGCAACATCGATCGGACAAATAAAAGAGCCGGCCTCAATAGATTCTCTCTTCAAAGCCATTTCAAGAAAGAGCTCTGATCTTCACATCCAACACGCAATCACATATGCCCTAATAGAAATAGGCGACTCCACAAGAACGGCACATTACCTAAAAGATGACTCTCAGCCCCAACTCCAACGAACATCGCTCCGAGCCCTTGATAAGATGCCCGAAGGCGCATTAAAGCCTGAAATGGTTGTACCTCTACTTAAATCGCCGAACCTCACAGTCAAAGAAGAAGCGCAACGAGTAATTTCCGGGCGCCCTCAGTGGAAAGATCAAGTCTTAGCAGTTTTTAACGAACTAACTGCCAAAGAAAAGCTCACAAACAATGACAAACAGGTAATAGAAAGCATTGTCGTAAGCCTCTCTGAAGAAAGAGATCTTCATGACGCTATCCACTCTGTCATTATCGACCCCAAACCATCTACCACCACAAAAGTTCAATTACTAACTTCGATCGGTTTCATGGAAAAGCTCCCCACTGGACTTCACGATACGCTGAAGTTATCACTAAAATCCTCTTCAGCTGAAATTAAAGGAGAATCAATTGCAATCACTGCACGATTCGACTCGGAAGAATCCATCATAAAGATATTGAGAAGCATTGCGGCTAATCTTGAGGAAAGTAATGCTCTACGCGTCGCTTCGCTGGAAGTCATCGCAAAACAAGACACCTCATTGGGTGATGAACAATTCAATTATTTAGCCAACATCATTCAAAACCAAAACGCCTCCCCGTCCTTGAGAGGTAATGCTTCACGGGCACTTAGCCGAATAAAAATCACAGCCAATAATCTGCACCAAACTCTGGCCCTTTGTAAATTAATCACAAAAGCTTCTCCTCTCCAAATAAACCATCTGACCCAACCCTTCATTCGATCAGCCGAAACTTTCAATGAACCCTCTTTTGCTAAAACCGTCAATCAAGTAGGGATCCAATTAGCAGAAGCGCTAGTCAAAGTTAAAGATTCAATCCATCTCAATGAACTAAAACTTATTGCAGGAGCGTTTCCAGAATCCAGCAAAGATGCCCACACTGAGTTGTCTCTATTGGCAAATGAGGATCCACTGGCAGATCGCGCCAAAAGAGAAAAACTGAAATCCGTTTTAGCCAGTCTTAAGCCTGGTAATGCATCAAGAGGACGAGCCTTATTCTACTCCAATCGCTCAACCTGTTCACTTTGTCATCGAGTTTCAGGCCAAGGAGGCTTGCTGGGGCCTGACCTTTCAAAGATAGGATCTATTCGCAAAAAACAGGATCTGCTCGAAGCTATCATTTTCCCCAGCTCAACGGTCGTAAATGGATACGAAAACTACATTATCCAAACCACTCAAGAAAAAAATCACCTAGGCATCATTCAACACGAAAGCCCCAGTTCCATCTATATTAGCAATGCGAGTGGGATAAAAGAACTCGTTATGCGTAAGAGCATAAAAAGCATAACTAGGTCGCCAATATCATTAATGCCTGCAGGATTTGAAAACTTACTTACTGATCAGGAACTTTCAGATCTTATAGCGTTTCTCGAAAGCTGCAAATAGCCTTACCAGTTCTTTATCCACAAAGCTTCGTTTTCTGTAGCAGCCTTGTCCCTTCCCTTGTCTTTACCGTAGGACCAAAGATCATATGTCCTTTGATTAGTAGCTTCTGGATATTCCGGATCAAAGACCTGATAATAAATTCTGCGGTCATAACCATCCTTTATCCAATAAACAGAGCCTTCACTAGCTACGAAACCTTTGGATTTCATGTCCACAAACATATTTTCACCAGTCCTACCTTCAGAGGGTTCATTTGGGCCCCCAAGAATTTCATCATCCCCATCATCCATCAAGGCTTGATAGATAGCAATTGAACCAGACTTACCCGTGCCAGTATTTTCTGCTGGCTCAGGATATTCACCGTACTCATCATTATATCTTTCAAGGCCAGCCTTAACTGCAATTAAAACAGACTTAGTCTTTTCCTCAGCTGCCTTGTCCTGTGCATAACTTATTATGGCTATGGTCATAGCCATAAGGATTGCTATAATGCTAATCACTGTTAGCAATTCAATTAATGTAAAAGCAGAACGTCTGCACCTTGAATCATTATTTTTCATAGGATCCATCAAAGCTTTCAAATTTTATATTTCCTTTTATTGGCCCGCAACACCCTTGATGATTTCAACCATCGGAAGGAACAGTGCCATAACAATTACACCAACGACTACCGCAAGCATAACGATCATTAGAGGCTCGAGCATTGACGTTAATGCCGCCACCGCATTATCTACCTCATCATCATAAACATCAGCCACTTTAAGTAACATTTCGGGCAATTGACCAGTTTCTTCACCAACGTCGACCATACTTATAACCATAGCTGGAAAAACACCACTAGCCTCTAAGGGATTAACGATTGATTCACCTTCTTTTACAGCGTCATGGACATTCTGAACTGCCTGAGATATCACTACATTTCCGGCCGTTTCTCGAGTAATATTAAGCGCCTGAAGGATAGGAACACCACTCGTAACCAAAGTTCCCAAAGTCCTGCTAAACCTTGAGATCGCACTCTTCCTCTGAACTGGTCCGAATAGCGGCATTTTGAGTTTTACAGCATCAAGAAATGTTCTACCCCAGGGCTGACTCGAAACAATCTTATAAACAACAATAACACCAATTATACCTCCGGCAATAGGGACTATGTGTGTAGACATCTTCTCAGAAAGGCCGATCACAAACTTGGTCAAACCAGGAAGCTTATCTGCTGATCCTAACATGTCCTCAAATATCTTCTTGAACTTAGGAACAATCACAGTCAAAAGGAAAACCATGATAGACATTGCAATGACCATCACAATCATAGGATAAACCATTGCGGCTACAATCTTATTCTTAAGCTTTTGAGCCTTTTCTGAATACTCAGCTAAACGTATAAGCACAAGCTCAAGGACACCACCAAGCTCTCCGGCCTTGACCATATTAACATATAATTTATTAAAGATCGTAGGGTGCTGAGCTAAACTTTCAGAGAATGTACTTCCTGTCTGAACTGAATCAGATAAGTTCTGAATAGTTTTTTTGAGAACTGGGTTAGGTTCCTGCTTAGCCAAAACAGTAAGTCCACGAAGCAACGGTAATCCAGAATCAATGAGTGTAGCAAGTTGGCGAGTAAAGATCATTAAGACCTTTCCCTTCACTTTCTTACCTCCAAAACTTATCCCTCCCTTCTTCGAACGAGAACGACCGCCTCCACCTTTTTTTCGTTTCGTTGCCTTTAATTTTCCTTTTCCTTGTTCTACAATTTGTTTTGGGAAAAGTCCATTCGTTCGAAGCTGTTGAGTCGCGTCCGCCTTATTTGCGGCTTCAATACTTCCAGTAGTTACTTCACTCTTAGCATCGATGGCTTCGTATTGAAATATGGGCATAAATTATTGGGGTAAATGCTGTAGATAAAGGGATTTGAGTTACTAATTTAAACCTGTTCTTCCTCTGCTTGCAACGACAGATCTTTAATCAGGCAAAAATGGTGTTTTTTAGGTATATTTAAGCACCTCTTCGATAGTTGTGTTGCCTTCGTAGATGTTTCTAAGACCATCCTCCCTCAATGTAGTCATCCCCAGTTCTATTGCCTTTTGACGCAAAACAACAGTCGGGACACGCTCGGTAATCATTTCGGCAATAGGCTCACTAATATCAAGCAACTCAAATAGCCCCTTACGTCCTCGGTACCCCGAATTACCACATTCCTCACAACCTGCTCCGGTGAAAAATTCTTTATCTCCAATATCTTCAGGACTGAGTCCAAGCTCACCAAGTAATGCCATACTAGGTTCATATGGCTGCTTACAATCTGAACATATTGTTCTGAGAAGTCGTTGCCCTAGGACCCCCTCAAGAGAAGCCGAAACAAGAAACGGCTCACATCCCATATCCACTAAACGAGTAACTGCACCCGGCGCATCATTGGTATGAAGAGTAGAAAAAACTAAGTGCCCAGTCAAAGAAGCCTGGATCGCAATTTGCGCAGTTTCAACATCACGCATCTCTCCGACAAGTATACGGTCAGGATCCTGCCTCAAGAACGCACGGAGCACTCGAGAAAAAGTCAGGCCTATTCCGTCATTAACCGGCACCTGAATAATCCCCTCCACATCATACTCTACAGGATCCTCAGCCGTGAGAAGCTTACTGTCGATAGTGTTAATTCTTCTCAAACATGCATAGAGCGTAGTAGTCTTTCCTGCACCGGTCGGGCCAGTACAAATGAAAATGCCGTTCGGCTTAACTATTGTTTCTTCAATGTATTCAGACAAGTCTGTCGGCAGCCCTAGATTTACAAGGTCAAGACTAACTGAGGCACGGTCAAGAACCCTCAACACCACACTCTCACCGTAGCTGGTAGGAAGAGTAGAGACTCGAAAGTCAACATCCCTATCTCCTAAAGACATCACCATCCGCCCGTCCTGTGGTATTCTCCTTTCGGCTATGTTAAGATTAGATATGAACTTGATTCGAGAAATGATTGTATTCGCAAGATGGGCTGGAGGGGGCGACATCTCATAAAGAGCTCCATCCACACGGTAACGAATTTTGAATTCACTCTCGAACGGCTCAAAATGTATATCAGATGCCTGCTCTCTCATGGCTTGCTCAAGGACCAAGTCAATATATCTAACAATTGGAGCGGAATTCGCCTCACTTTCTTCATCATCATCACTCAAAGCAATCCCTTTGAGCTGACCCAAAATATCATTCATTTGCCCTGTACCTTCCCCTGCAACATAAATTCGCTCGATGCCGTCCAGAACCTGCTTAGTGTCAGCAACACAAAAATCCAACTCCTGACTCAAGGCAAAGCTTAAATCCTCTCCGATCTGAGGATCCAACGGGTCTGCCAATGCCACCGTCAACTTCGATCCATCATAGCTAACTGGAAAAGCCTTATAAAGCCTTGCTGTAGCCGCCGGTATAGCTGAAATAACTTCCGAAGACGGGCTGAACCCTTTTAAATTAACATGTTCATGCCCTAAATCTTCTGCAATGTGATAAAAAACATCTTCCCTAGCAAGGACACCATAATCTGCAATTGCTTGGGCTACGTCTTTGGTCGAATTTTCCATCAGCCCCTCAATCTCTTGAACCTGATCTTTGGTAATTGCGCCGCGCTGCTTAAGTAGTTCTAGGACTTGTCCTGGTGTCATATTAATTCTTAAATTATTTTAGGATTAACTAGCGTCAGACATTGTTACATGAATGATCTCCGAAGCTGAAGTCATACCATTTAAAACCTTACGAATACCATCCTCACGCAAAGTTCTCATCCCTATTTCACGGGCCTGCCTTCTTAGCTGAGGGGTCGATAAATTTTCATTCACCATATGGCGTACCTCATCATCAATTTGAAATATTTCGAAGATACCAGCTCGGCCCTTGTAACCTGTCGCCCTGCACTTCACACAACCATCTGGTGTCATGATCGTAGAATCATTCATTTGAGCAGCATCCAAACCCAAAGCCTTAATTTCCCTTTCATTCAATTCTCCAGGCGTCTTACATTCGGGGCAAAGCTTTCGGATGAGCCTCTGAGCAATAATCGCCCGCACAGCGGATGCAATTAAGAATCTCTTTACTCCGATGTCTGCCATACGAGCAACAGCACTAGGCGCATCGTTCGTATGAAGAGTAGAAAATACAAGGTGCCCTGTCAAAGATGCATTAATGGCTATCGATGCCGTTTCAAGGTCTCTGATCTCTCCTATCATTATGATGTTTGGAGCTTGCCGCAATATTGACCTAAGTGCCGCGGCAAACGTCATCCCTACGTCCTCCTTAACCATGACCTGATTAATCCCGGACATTTGATATTCGACAGGATCCTCAACGGTAATGATCTTTCTGTCTGGCTTGTTAATATAGTTAAGGCATGCGTAAAGGGTCGTTGTCTTACCAGAACCTGTAGGACCAGTAACAAGCAAAATTCCATCAGGAAGAGTTATTAACTGCTCGAACGTTGCCTGATCATCACTAAGAAAGCCTAACTGAACAAGACCAAGATTCAGAGCTGTCTTATCAAGGACCCTCATCACCACCGATTCCCCATGATTGGTTGGAATTGTTGAAACACGTAAATCCAAATCTTTATCCCCTAGCCTCAATTGAATTCTCGCATCTTGAGGTAAGCGCTTCTCGGCAATACTCATTGCCCCAGTCATGATTTTTATTCTAGCAATAATGGACGAGAGAAGATTACGAGGATGATTAGCAACTTCATGCAAGACACCATCAATACGATAACGAACACGAACCGATTTTTCTAGCGGTTCAATATGAATGTCAGATGCGCCAGCATTAAATGACTCCTTTAAAATCTGCCCCACAAGCTTAATAACCGGAGCATCGTTGGCCGCAGCTCCAGCATCCCCACCACCCGAGTCACCACCTGAACTCTCAGAGAGAACCACTAAATCGGT
Organism: Verrucomicrobiales bacterium; assembly: GCA_014239335.1. GTDB lineage: Bacteria > Verrucomicrobiota > Verrucomicrobiia > Verrucomicrobiales > DEV007 > EC70. The sequence continues at coordinate 3,351 of JAAZZC010000039.1, read as the reverse complement.
GTCAGCATCAGCTCCACCTATCGCTTCATCATACCACCGACCAATCGCATCATTAATCTGCTCAGGAGAAGAAATGCTGGCATTAACATCATACCCAAGAACATGATTCAGGCTATCAATAGTGTCAGTGTCAAAAGGGTCACCTATTGCAATCTCCAATCGGTTCTGATCAAACCCGATAGGAACCATTCCATAACGGCGAGCGTCCTCCAGCTTGACCATATCAACGATCTCTTTTGCAGGAGTCACATGCGTCAACTCAACAAAATCCATCCCGTAGGTCACAGCGCAGCACCTTGCAATATCCACCTCCTTGGCCTGACCTGTTCGAATCAAAGTCTCAGCAAGTGACTCGGTGCCTTTGCGTTGCCCCTTAGCGTCTTCGACTTGAGCCTCTGTGACTATTTCACCTTCAACTAAAATAGTAGCCAGATAATTTTCTTCTGCGGAATACAAGGTATGGAAAATGGAGTTAAAGTTAGGCCTTTGCGTTACAATAATTGCAAACAAAGAGCGGAATTCAGTACCAGCAAATAGGGGCTTTAGGCAAGTGATTTATACTTATTTGCTATGAATTATTTGCAATCTAAGACATGTAGAGCCACAAAAAAAGATTAAAGACATAAACTTTTATCTTTGGATCCTAAAAACCACTTCTTCTGGTAGCTGTAAATCCAGTCTATCTCGGGCCACAATTTCAAGATACCCAATATCATTAGAGGTATAAAGCTCATCCTGTAGACGATTATTGCGCTCCCTCTTCAATTCATCTAAATGCGCGTTTAGCATAGTATTTTCTTGATCCATATCTTTCAGCTTGTCCCATTCCGGAGCAAATACCGAAAAAACAAGTATTCCTAGACCAACAACTGAAGCTAAGAGCAATACCCTAGTCAATCTTTGCCATAGATTTAAACCTAACTCATCACGTTTAATACGATGAAGTTTTTGCCGATTGCTTATATTTCCCATTAAAAGTCTAGAAACTAGACTTTTAATTTACCACCATATACAGCTTTCGCACCTAGTTCTTCCTCAATCCTCAAGAGCTGATTATACTTAGCAATTCTATCTGAACGACTTAGAGAGCCCGTCTTAATTTGTCCGGCATTGGTTCCTACAGCAATATCAGCAATTGTTGCATCTTCTGTTTCACCTGAACGGTGTGAAATAACTGCCGTATAATCATTATCCATAGCCAATGAAACTGCCTGTAAAGTCTCTGAAAGAGAGCCTATCTGATTCACCTTAACGAGAATAGAGTTGGCTGTATTGGAATCGATCCCTTTCTGTAAAAAATCAACATTCGTAACAAAGAGGTCATCACCTACTAATTGAGTCTTCGCTCCGATCTTTTCTGTTTGAAGCTTCCAGCCCTCCCAATCATTTTGATCGCATCCGTCTTCAATTGAAATTATTGGGTACTTAGTCTGCAACTCTGCGTAATAATCGACGAGCTCTTCGGCTGTGCGCTCTGACCCATCTGATTTTTTAAACACATACCGTTGCTTTTCTGAATCAAAGAACTCACTAGAAGCCACATCCAAAGCAATTGCAATCTGATCACCAAGAGAATAACCAGCCTTATCCACGGCCTCTGCAATGACAGCAAGCGCGTCATCAGCTGATTCTAAATTGGGAGCGAACCCGCCCTCATCACCAACTGCCGTAGAAAGACCTCTGCCATGAAGGACACTAGCAAGAGAATGAAAAATCTCCGCTCCATAACGTAGAGCTTCAGAGAAACTGGGAGCCTCTTTAGGGATTATCATAAACTCTTGAAAATCAATTGGTGCATCTGAGTGCTCTCCACCGTTGATGATATTCATCATAGGAACCGGAAGTGTAACTGCCTCATCACCTCCCAGATACTTGTATAATGGAATCCCGGCTGCAGCCGCTGCCGCTTTGGCATTAGCTAAAGAAGCGCCCAGAACAGCATTGGCTCCGAGCACCTTCTTGTTAGGTGTACCATCCACTTGTAGCATAACATTATCAATCCCGTTCTGATCATTAGCATCCTGACCAATTAATGCTTCTGCAATTTTCGTATTAACATTGGACACGGCATTCTTAACACCTTTTCCCCTGTACCTTGAATCATCCCCGTCCCTAAGCTCCCAAGCCTCATGCTCACCAGTGCTCGCGCCACTAGGAACGGCCGCGCGACCAAATCCTCCACCCTCGAGTTTCACATCAACTTCAACTGTTGGATTTCCTCTAGAATCAATTATTTCCCTGCCTTTAACTTCAATTATTTTGGTGGCTGACATATTTATTATCTGTAGTGATTAATCTTAATAATTTCTTATAGCTTTAAATTTAAAAATAAGCAGAGCTTTTCATCTCATCTTGAATGAAATGCACTTGGAAAACCCTAAATTATAAAAGTTTAAGAATCTCCTTTAGCGTAAGCACTTATAGCCTTGATCCGAACAAGCCTTGTCTCTCCTTCTTTTTCAGTAGGAAGTTCAATCTCATCGCCGACTGACTTGCCCAGCATTGAATTGCCCATACCAGAAAGATATGAAATAATCCCCTTCTCAGTGTCAGTGTCCCATGCCCCTAGCATGGTTACAGACTCAGAGCTTCCGCTATCGACGTCTTCCAATTCAACGATAGTGCCTACTGAAACGCTAGAAGTAATCGCATCGCTAAAATCAGTGCCTCTTGCCGTTGAAACTTCCACCTCGAGCTCTGCTTTCTGACGCATCAGAATCGCCTGATGCTGCTTGGCTGCCTTAAATTCAGCATTTTCCTTCAAATCACCATGCTCTCGAGCGATACCAATTTCTTTTGAGTTTTCAGGAATCTTCTTATTGATGATGTCCTCAAGCTTCTCCTGTCTTGCCTGTAAACTTTCCCAGGAAACAACGAAACTCGTAGGTTTTTTCTGCTCTGCCTCCTCACCGCCTTTCTTTTCGCTCTTCTCTCCCGTTATTAAATCTTCAACTAAGGGAAACCTTTTTACTATTCGAGCAAGTAGCGAATTTTTATTTAACCCTTCAAATACTGGCGTCGATTGAATCCTGCGGGTGAAATGTCGTATCTCTGCTCTGTCTCCATCGATAAGCAAATCAGGTATTAATTCTGCATCATCAATTAAGAGATCATGGAGACGGTTTGTTTTAGGAGTCGTCTCATCAAGGTGATCCCTTTCTAATGCACCTATAATCGAAGCTGATATTCCTTTATGAGCAAACGCCACTTCGGATAATCCTTTACGCTCTTTACAAACCCATGCAACTACCTCGAACCCTAAACTTCTCTGAGCAAGCCCTTTTAGAAGATGCTCTGACAAAAGTTCATCTTCCCCATTATCAGAAAGATACTTTGTAATCTCTCCTATGG
>JAAZZC010000285.1 GCA_014239335.1 Verrucomicrobiales bacterium | reverse complement strand
TTTAATAGCCTGTGCCTGAAAGTCAGGATTCTGCAAAGGAGATAAAAAGTTTTTAATCCCAGATTTAACTACATCCGGAGAAGCATAACTAATTAACTGCAACGCAGCGAGCCGTTTCCGTTCAGGAGATTTAGGAGCACTAAGAGCCTCATCAGCAATTGCACGTAACGAACCTGAAACATTAACTCCGTTCTTAGCTGCGAGACTTAGAATGCGGAGACGAAGAGCTGGATCAGGATAATCCACGGCAGCAACAAGCAACTTAGCATCACCAGTACGTGCCGCCGTTTGAGCTGCCTGCTCAAGTATTGACGCATCCATTTTCGAATGTTCTTTTATAGCCAACTCAAAAAATTTACCTGCTTTGTTACCTATTGAGCTTAAGACAGCATTCTCCATCCACCGAACATCAGGATGATGAGCCGCTAGGTGCACTAGCCCCGCAACTGATCGAGGATCATCACTTTCCCCTAGACTCAACGCAAGCTGCAACAAAACGTTAGGGTCAGATTCACTTTTAATTAGAGCCAACGCTGCATTCAAAAGTTCTGGATTAGTTTCAAATCTCTGGTCCGCAACTCTCAAAGCATGGACGCGAACTCCATAATGAGAATCCTTCATTGCTTCTACTAATTTCGAACTAGAATTATAAAGGGATTTAATTTGATCGGAGACTGAACTGGCAGGCTCATATCTATTGGTTCTGATCGGAATGGGCTTGCTTTTTTCTGGAGCGACTCTCCAAATACGTCCCCGGTCATTTCCGTTCAGGAGACCATACTGTTGCTGCATGTAACGTGGAATCGCCGAATAGTCCTCAATAATCTCACGATACATATCAATAACATACAGTGCTCCGTCCGGACCAACCCTCAGATTATTTGGACGGAACCAACCATCCGTTGAAGTGAGGAATTCAGAATCGGCATTGTCCGGATGGCGTCGAACAGCAATGCCCGATCCTTCACGTTGAATTTGAGCACGGTGAACCATACTCTGTTGAGGGTCACAACAAAAATAATTTCCATGGAAAGATTCAGGAAAAAGTTTCGCGCAATAAATTTGTTGCCCGCAGGCCGATGTGAAATTTCCATTCGGCTTAGCTTCTCCTGCACCGTAGAACTTAACCCATCTCGGATCAGCTCCACGCTTCCGACGCCACGGATGAGGTGTGCTCGTAGGAAATGTATTGGAATAATTACTGGCAGAAGCCGTGAGGTCAGGGGTACCCACATGAGGATTTCTCTTCAGATAGTGGTAAGGTAAAGGCACTGCATACAATGCTGGCCGGCTAGTAGTTATAAGGAACCGGTTACCAACATCATCAAAGGCCATTCCAAAGGTATGATTTGATCCACTAGCCGGCTCAATAGCTGATCCGTCAGCCTTGAAACGAAAATCTGTTCTCCCCAACTTGACCAGACCCTTTAAGTTTGGCCCAGTGATGTCTCCGCCTCCCCATCCCTGACCGGCATAGATCCATCCATCAGGACCCATGACTGGGTTATTGATTGCTCTTTCCATTTCTCCTACCGTGAACCCAGTGAAAAGCGTCTTACGTACATCAGGCCTATCATCCCCATTCGTGTCTGCAAAAAATATAATATGAGGAGCAGCTGTAATAATCACACCCTCATCCAAAGTGATCACTCCATACGCTGCAGGTATATCATCAGCCCATAGAATCGACTCATCCATTCTTCCATCACCATCTATGTCACGCAATAATTTGAGACTTCCGGTCTGACCTTTTTGTGCTTCCACTTTAAGTTTTGGCCCAACACGAACACGACGAATTGATGTATCTAACTTACCCGTTTTATTGAGTTCAGTTACGTCGAGGTGACCCTCTAGGTTATAGCCATAGATTTCAGTAACAAATAGACGCCCTTCAGAATCCCAAGCAATGCAACTCGGGTCCCTGATCAAGGGCTCTGAGGCAATTAGGTCAATACGGAATCCATCAGTTAATTTGAAATGTTTTTTACTTTCTTCAGGAGAAAGCGGTAAAGGCGCATCATCAGGACTCGGGATCTGAGCAAATCCACAACTAAGAGTAATCAGAAAAAAGAGAAACGTTATTAATCTCATTGGAAAGTATTATTAATTTTAATAACAGTTGAGTCGATCCCAATTTTCATAACCTTGAAAGAATCAAAGTTCTAATAAAAAATCAATCAGATCTCTACTCAAGTACTGCCGCGTGTCGATTAGCCTTAGGATCACCTGCAGCTAAAAATCTTTTCTTTTCACGATCAAAATAAATCATCACTGGATTAGCTATAGGACCTCCTGAAATTGAAACTTTGTGCCCCCTATTAACTAAATCTGTTATAACATCCTTACCGATTCCCTTATTCAAGGTGAGCCTTCCTAGACCATCAATTCTACGAAAACGTTCAGGATTAAATGAATTTTCATGATGCCTAGTAGAAAAGCGATTCGCGGTAACAGCTTCTTTTGGCTTCATTCCAAACTCAATAACATTAAGCAAACAATTGAGTGTAGTTTGATCCTGTAAATCACCTCCCGCTACACTAATTCCCATGACTGGCAATCCATCTTTTAGGACTAATGTAGGAGTAAGCGTAATCCTAGGCCTCTTCCCGGGCTCGATCCTATTCGGATGACCAGGCGCTGTGTTCAAGCTTCGTAATCGATTTCCATGGGCTATGCCTAGAGGTTCACAAATATTGTAAGGACCATTACCACTTGGAGTTGCTGCAACAAAGTTACCCCACTGGTCAGCGACTACACAGGTAGTCGTTCCTCCCGGTCCCGGCCGATACTTGGCAGGCTCATCCACTAATGCTTTCATCTCAATAGGATCACCAGGACGGACTTCCATTGATGCAATATTCATATCAACAAGAGGACGGCGAATTTCAGCATAGCGTTTAGA
>JAAZZC010000052.1 GCA_014239335.1 Verrucomicrobiales bacterium | reverse complement strand
TACAACGTTGGGCGTAACTACTATGGGACTCCTTCAGGTGGTAGTGTCAACGCTATACCGGCCGGGGCAGTTAAGGTTTTTAGCGGCGGACCAAATAAACAGCACCAAGCAAAAACAGTCAGATCATCTGGTAACGTTGTTACCTTTGTTTGGGACACGGTCGAAGGTGCAAGCTACAGGGTAGACGCGAGTCCTGATCTGAAGACTTGGTACGAAGGCAATGTTGAGTTCACTGCTAATTCAAATAATCAAGGCTCAATCTATAATAAGCCAAATTCAGGTTCGGATCGATTCTATAGAATGATTCGTACAGGAATAGAAGACTTTGATAATAATGGATTCTCTGATGACTTTGGCGATGGTCCCGAACTTAATCCTAACAATGGCGGTGGGGGCATTAATCCTGGTGGTGGTGGGCCTGGTGGAGGTCCAGGAGGCGGACCAAATCCTACTGGCAATGATTTAGTAGTATCACCAGATCAGGCCAATGCAGGCTCTACAGTTAATCTTTTGATTAGATTAACTATCGTCGGTGGACCTCCAAATTTTGCTTCTCCTCAGTCAGTTTCGATTGGAGAATACCAAGGCACCAATATTACAAGGAATTCAGCTAACGGCGTCATTTCGGCAAGGGTAAGAATACCAAATTCTGCTAACGTCGGTGAGGCGACAGTATTTGTTGGATTCTGACCCGGGCCACGAGGTGAACCTCCATTAAATTTATCGCTCATTAATGGATTTGAAATTGAGTAATTCAATCTGCAGTTTTATCTCAGCTTGCCAATCAAGTATGAGCTGTAATAAGTTTGTTTCTTAATGAAAACAGTTTCCGTAACAGATCCGGGTCAAGTTTCTTTAATTGAAACTCCCGTCCCTAAACCCAAAGCTTACCAGGCACTAGTTAAAACTGAGGTCGCTTGCATTTGTAATAATACGGACAGCGAACTGGTCGCAGGACATTTTCCTGGAATGGAAGAGTCATTCCCTTTCGCTTTGGGTCATGAAAGTATAGGTAAGGTCATTGAGGTTGGTGCCCGTGTACGAAATTTCACTGTAGGACAAAGGGCAGTCAGTGGTCTAGTGTTTGATGATGAGTTGGAGACTCAAGGTCTTAAGTCAGGGTGGGGAGGTTTCTGCGAATATGTACTAGTCAATGACCATGAGGCTATGGTCGAGGACGAGGTAAATTCAGAGGAGCATGGATGGGTTGAGGTATTTGAAATTCAGACACCAGTCCAAGTAGGCATTGAACCAGAGGACGGTGTCCTATTATGTACGTGGCGTGAAGTTCTCGGTGCTTTTCGTGATTTTCATCTTAGGCCAGGGGACAATGTTCTCATTGTGGGGGGTGGCCCAGTGGGGCTAAGTTTCGTTAAACTTGGAAGGCTCTTCGGGTTGGGTTGGATTGGCCTCGTAGATCGTCATAAGGAAAAGAGGGATCTGGCAACTGCCTTTGGCGCTGATGCAACTTTTGATAGGGATGACAAAGGAGTTAAAGAGCTCTCAAAACTTGATCCAAGTAAGAAGCTCGATGCAGTGATCGACGCGGTAGGAAAACCTGAAATCATTCATTCTTCATTACCATTGATAAAAAGAGGTGGTTCCATTTGTGTCTATGGTTTTTATGCGGGACTCAAAGAGTTTACTGTTCCCAATTCACTCGGGGACTTTAATTATAATATTTATATCCATCAATGGCCTACCAGGCTTTACGAAAAAGAATCACAGCCCTTACTGTGTGACTGGGTCCGAGATGGAAAGTTAAGTGGTTCAGAATTTATCTCCCACAGGTTCAATATCAATGAGATTGATGACGCGTTGAGTGCCGTTCAGGAAAGAAAGGTAATTAAAGCAGTCCTTTCCTACGATTAATAAAGAAATTACATTTTCAAGCAATCGAAGTCTTTACGGCAAATCCACATCGGTTTAAGATTAGCTGATGTCATTTTTCCTCTACGTGAGATTAAGTTTTGTTCTCTTTGTCTTCTCCTCACTTGTATCAAGTGTCATGGCTGAAACTTCTTTTGATTTTCATGAAGTTCGTGGGCGTGAAGCCAAAGTGTCTAATCTTGACCTGCCGCAGGTAGTAGTTAAGGGCAGCACGATTGAACACCTCAGCGCTGATTACGATGGTTTTTATTCGATCACATTCGACTCGGTCCCCGGCGCCACTGGAATCGAATTAGATTGGGACAACGAGGGTGGCTACAAGCACTGGACTATCCGTGAGATCGAAGCTTACGCAAAATTCGGAACAAAACTCGACATCGTCGCTGGCAAGGTCGTACCGGGACCAGCGAGGACATCAGATAAAGCCTTCGCGAATGCCTTTGACGGTGACGTCGAAACTTTCACTTATACTACGCAATCGCTCACGAGGGTCAGCCCACAGAGAACACTTCTTGAACTCGGGCCAGGAAGTCACGCGATCGATCGAATTCGCATTAACGACGTGGCTGGGAATGGCGATAATGGGCGGATGCAAAGGATCAGAGTCCGGATCACCACTGACACAGACAAAGATTTAGCCGCTCGTAAGTATTTCGATACCACAAACTTGTCTGTCCAGATCTTCGGAGAACACTTAATGGAGGGTGAACTGTTATCAATGAAGGGCCGATCACGTCCGCAAGGCATGAGCGGCTATGGCGATCAATGGAGCAGTGATTCGCATCTATTATGGGACGGTTTGATTGGCGACTCTATGGAGACAACAATAATGATCGATAAGAGCAGTGAGTACAACTTTCAGATTCAACTGACTAAGGCTCGTGATTATGGCCAATTTGATTTTTATTTGAATGGTAAAGCTATTGCAAAGAAAATTGATCTCTACTCTCCCAACGTTTCTCTAGCTGACGCAATTAGCCTAAGCGGGTTGAAGATTGAGAAGGGTCAGCACAAGGTCAGCTTCAAGTTAGTTGGGAAAAATGTAAAGGCGACCCCTTACCAAAAGAACCGGTACCTGCTCGGATTGGATTTCATAAAGATTATTAATATGAGGCCTGCCTCCAAAGAATCGAAATCTAATCTAACTGATGTTAGCTTGACCCAGACTAAGGACCACTCAAATGCAACTGAAAGTAAATCACTCGTTCCTGATCAGCTAAAAGTATCATTGGATGAAGTGTTGCCCATACTCGCTTCACGTTGCTACAGTTGTCATGGCGACAATGATAAAGTGAAAGGAAAAGTAGACCTTAAAGCGGTAAGCACCAGAGAAGGATTCCTGAAGGACATTGAGCTGACTCAAAAGTTAGTTGATGTATTAACCTTTAAGGAAATGCCGCCCGAAGATGAGAAACAATTGACTCCAAAAGAACATCTGATGTTGAGTTCACTGTTTCGTGGATACCTCGATCATTACATTAAAGTATCAGGCACATTGAAGCCTACAGTCATGAGAAGAATGAATCGCTATGAATATAATAATTCTGTTCGTGATCTATTAGAACTCAATGGCGATGTTTATCCATTGCCAGAGAAAGTGATAAGAAGCAACTCATACTTTAAGCCTTCATCAGGTAGCTTCCCAAAGTCCATCAGGTTGTCAAACAGGGCGCTTGGGAAGAATCAAATTGAGCGACATATACTTACGGGAGTTAGCCCTTTCGCTATAGATTTACAATCTGAACATGGATTCAATAATAGGGGAGACGAGTTGAGCGTTTCTCCAATAATGGTTGAAACGTTTCTTAAACTCGGTCGCTCGATTGTTAATGCACCCGAATTTGATGGGTATAGTAATTTGACCAACAGTAATTTTTTCAAGCCTCCTAATTCCGATCCAATTACTGCAGCTCAGCTTGAGCTTCATTTGTCAAAGTTCATCGAAAAGGCCTTCAGGAAACCGATCATTCCTGACGTCATGGACAGGTACGTGAACTACTTGGATAGCGAGCTTAAGAACGGTCGATCATTTGAGCAATCAATGAAAAAAGTGATCACTGCCATCATTTCCTCACCAAGGTTCTTTTATATCAGCGAACAAAAGAACGGTAAGCAAAAGAGTCAGCCGCTCAGTCCCTACGAACTGGCAACGAGGCTCTCGTTTTTTTTCTGGAGCAGCATTCCTGATGATGAACTGTTGAGCGTTGCCCGTGATCGTTCGATCCTTGATCCAAACGTCTATGCTTCTCAGGTTAAGCGTTTATTGGAGAGTCCTAAAAGTAAATCAATAGCTGAAAACTTTGCACGTCAGTGGCTCAGACTTGATCAGTTAATAACTTCAGTTCCGGACTTCGATCGTTTTCAAATATATTATTCTCGGATCGGATGTGAGCAGTGGAAGTTCGGTTTACAGACGATGATAGAACCGCTCCTGTTATTTGAAAGTATTATGGTCGAGGACCGATCAATAATGCTTCTTGTTGATAGTAATTATTCTTACCGTTCTGACGAAATGCAGTCCTGGTACAATGATCCACTTCCGTTCGGAAAGCGTCAGAATAGGAACCGTTTCAGTACAAATAGCCAGACCTTTATAAGAAGGACATTGCCATCAAGGCGAGAAGGGGGAGTCATTACTTCAGCTGCTACATTAACAATGACTTCTGAACCTCTGAGGACAAGTCCAATCAGACGTGGCGCTTGGGTGGCTACTGTTATATTCAATAAGCCTCCTCCTCCTCCTCCTGATGTTATTCCTGAAATTGAACAAGATGATGCTGAAATTGAAAAGAAAGGGATAACGCTCAGGCAGCGGTTAGTCGCTCATCAGGAAAATGAAAGTTGTGTTTCATGTCATAAAAAGATTGACCCTCTTGGATTTGCTCTTGAAAACTTTGATGCTATTGGAAGATGGCGCGACAAGTATAGCTCAGGACTAGAAATTGACGCGAGTGGAGAAATATTCGGGGAAAGTAGATTTAACGATATAATCGGTTTGAAGAACACTCTCATCAAAAACCCACAATGGTTTATGAGATCATTCATAGAGCATATGCTTTCATACTCTCTTGGCAGAGAATTGGACATAAATGACAAGCCTTCCGTTGATAAAATTCTTTCCAAAGTGATGGCAGATAAAGGAAAATTTTCTACGGTTGTCACAGAGATAACAAAGAGCTATCCTTTCATGAATAAAACTAATCAGTCAGAATAGATTAAAATGATCCTAAAAAGAACATCACTTTCTCGACGAAAGGTACTAAGAGGGGCTGGAGCCACACTGGCTTTACCGTTGTTGGAGGCTATGCAGGTCAGTTCAATGGCCAGGAGCTCTAATTCCATAAAGCCCCCTGTACGTGCCGGTTTCTTTTATATACCTAATGGGGTCGTTCAAACGGGATGGCATCCCAAGGAGACCGGGCCCGGATACGAACTGAGCCCGACACTCGAGCCGATCAGGCCGATCAAAGATGAGGTAACTCTCTTTACCAAATTGGACAGAGTCAAAGTTGCTGGTACTGATGGCCATGCACAGGCAGGAGCTTGCTGGTTAAGTAGCGCTTCACCTGATGAGCTTTCTCCTGCTGGTTATCCATTAAAGAAAACGATCGATCAAATCATGGCCGAGCACACTGGCCAGGTCACTGCTTTTCGCTCGCTGGAGCTTAGTTGTAATCCTTATGAGGATAATCGTGAATCCGTTTATTTTGACAATATTTCCTGGTATGGACACGGTCATGTTGCACGTTCGCTTCGCGATCCTCAGGCCGTCTTCGATAGGCTTTTTGGGGTCAAGCAGCACTTGGAATCCGGAAGTGTTCTGGACCTTGTCATGGACGATGCTAAGTCTCTTAACCACAGTCTTGGGAAAACCGACAAAGGAAAGCTCGGTGAATATATGGACTCAGTGCGTACCGTTGAACAGCAGATAGAGCGTGTAACAAAGAGGCAAGAGGATATCAATAAGTTGAAGCTTGCTGAGCCCGTCAAACCATGGCAGGCAATGACCCGTGATGAGTTCATACAGGTAATGGGTGACCTTATGATATTGGCTTTTAGGACTGACCTTACCCGAGTCGCAACTATCATGAGCTCTCCGGAAAGGTGGGGGTCTCCACTGAAGGTGCAAGGACTCTTTGAAAAGCCAGTCGATCATCACGGAATGACTCATGGGCAGGGGAACGATCATGTGAGATCCAAACTTGAGGCTCTGGATCATTTTCACATTCAGCAGTTCGCATCCCTCGTAATGAAGATGAAAGACATTAAAGAAGGTGAGGGGACTCTCCTTGATAGTATGATGTTTACTCTTGGCTCTGGAATCAGTGACGGTTCATTGCATATTTATACTGATTTACCAACCCTTGTCGCTGGACGTGCTGGTGGAGCCTTAGTGCCCGGAAGTCATATTAAATCGCCCAAAGGAACTCCAATTGCCAATTTATGGTTATCTATGATCAATGCTATGGGGCTTAAAAAGGAAAGCCTCGGTGACAGTACTGGGAAATTAAAAATTGGCTAAAGTCACACGCATCTAGTGCGACTTATCTTTTACCATTGAGTAATCTTAATGTAATGCCTCTATGCAAAGAGGTCATGAGCGACACGTCCATGCACATCAGTAAGTCTATAATCGCGACCTGAATATCGGTACGTTAACTTTTCATGGTCCAGCCCCATCAAATGGAGGATCGTGGCATGTAAGTCATGAACGTGCATTCTATTTTCAACTGCCGTTAGACCGAACTCATCAGTTGACCCATAACTGAATCCTTTTTTAACGCCTCCTCCAGCCATCCACACAGTATAGCCGTAATGATCATGGTCTCTTCCCTTGGCACCTTCAGATGTTGGAGCTCTACCGAACTCGCCACCCCAAACGACCAGAGTGTCTTCTAGCAGGCCTCTGCCTTCAAGGTCCTTGAGTAATGCTGCAATTCCCTGATCGCATGCTTTTGCAAGTCTGCTGTGACCTCCTTTAATGTCGCCGTGACCAGTGTCCCATGCGATGTCATAACCATCAATTGAGTGATTCAGCTGAACTACCCTGACTCCATCTTCAATTAGTCTGCGTGCGATGAGACACCCTTTCGCGAATTCGCTGTCACCGTACAAGTCACGAGTCGCTTGAGTCTCCTTAGAAATGTCGAAGACTTCAGGGACAGAGAACTGCATCCTGAATGCCATTTCCATGGCTTGTATACTCGCTTCCAGACTTTGATCTTTTTCTACCCTTTGTAGTTGAAGTTTATTGAGTTCTCCTAAAAGATCAGCTTGCTTCCTTTGATCGGAAGTTGATAGAGAACTGTTCTTAAGATCTTTGATCACAGCATCAGGCTTCATACTGTTAATGTTTACGTATGAACCTGCGTAGGCTCCCGGAAGAAATGCATTTCCACAGTTAGCTAATT
>JAAZZC010000172.1 GCA_014239335.1 Verrucomicrobiales bacterium | reverse complement strand
GTATTTATCGACCCCACGAGCCTTGGTTTGTCCCTAAGAAATATTATGATGCTTTCCCTATCGAGGAAGTTCAATTGCCTCCGGGTTATCGTGAGGATGATTTAAATGACATTCCTGATGAAGGTAAAAGGATAGGGCCTAACCGTTACTTTGCCCATATTCGCAAACACAAGCAGTGGAAAAATGCGGTACAAGGGTATCTAGCATCAATTTATTTTGCTGACACGATGCTTGGGCGCGTTCTTGATAGTTTAGAGAATGGCCCAAACTCAGAAAATACAATCGTTGTTTTATGGTCCGATCATGGTTGGCATCTAGGAGAAAAGCAGCATTGGCAGAAATTTACAGGGTGGCGTGCTTGTACTAGGGTTCCATTGATCATGCGTGTTCCTAAAGGAGTTACATCACTCCCTGGAGGTACAATTCCAGGCACACGCGCAGAACCTGTAAGTCTGCTTAGTTTGGCGCCAACTCTTTTAGAATTGGCTGGGATCGAGCCTGTCAAAACTCATGACGGCCCTAGTCTTGTGCCTCTATTATCTGATCCTAATTCGGATTGGCAACACGTCGCTACTACTCATCTTGATTCTCCAGGTAACTTTGGAATAAGTACAAAAGATTGGAGGTATATTAAATATGTAAATGGTGGAGAGGAACTCTACAATATTAAGAATGATCCGTATGAATGGCGCAATCTTGCAAATGAGGATTTACACCTGTCTACCCTGAAGCGATTACGATCTCGTTCTCCAAAAGAATTTGCTAAGCTAGTCAAACCTAGTCTTAAAGTATTGCCAAAATTAAAATGGATACCCTTAGTTGAAGGACAAAATGCTCCGGCTTCGAAGCCTGATGGGAACCCGTTTGAGGTTGTATTCACTAATAGTAAAGATCATCCAGTTGAATTGTTTTGGATGGATCGGAATGGCGGGCGAAAATCATATGCACTAATTAGATCTGGTGCTAATTTCACGCGACAAACTCGCCCCGGTGCCGTCTGGATGATTGCTGCTGTGGATGATAATGGTGGTGAGGCTTTAGGATGCTTTCGTGTAGGTGACCGTTCTGCTCAAGCTGTGATACTAGACTAGGTTAATTCAGCTCACGATTACTTAGTGTTTTGTATTATTTTAATTCTAATTAAGGGCCTTCATGGTATCATACTTTAACTTTTTATGGGTGGTGGAATCATTCATTGTGAGGAATCTTTTATTCATTTTCATATTCCCAGCCATTTTTTTATTAGTTGTTCAACGAGTCATGTGACCATAACTGACGATTGAATATCGTTGGCCTAATGACTGGTATCTAAAATCGGCTCAAAAGTTGTACTCGGGTAAAGTTCTTGGGTACAAAGATGGTACTAGGCAGTTATATTATCGTGCATGTTTTATAAAAGGAAGATTAGATGGTCCAGGGATTAGATGGTCCAGGGATTAGGTGGTACAGGAACGGAAACAAGTGGGGTGAGCGGGAATTCGACAACGTTGAAGTGATTGAAGGCTCCTATGAATTGTGGAAAAAAACGGTGAAGTTGTTTTTGATTGGCTAGCGGACGAATATGATTAGTTCATCGATAGCTCAGTTGTCTAGATTTATTAGGATTTACCACCTGATTTAGGGTACAAACTTGAGTTGTTTGATGTTGAGGAAGTAGTGCTATGTTAAGTATAATAGTTACTGATAAGATTTCCCTTTAATGAAGAACCTTTTTCTTTTCATCACATTTATTTTCGCTGGTCTTGGTGCTTATGATGCCAAAGCCGAAGAGCTAACGACAGAAGGCATCGCATTTTTTGAAAAATCAATCAGGCCTTTATTTTCTAAACATTGCTATAAGTGCCATTCAAGTTCTAAGAGTGAGAACAAAGGAGGTCTAGTTCTCGACTCTCAGTCTGGCTGGATGGATGGCGGAGATTCTGGGCCTGCCGTAATTCCAGGAAAGATCACAGAAAGTATTCTTATCGAGGCAATAGAGCAAAAAGATTCAGATTTTGCCATGCCTCCTAAATATAAGTTGTCACCCTCTGAAATAGATAATCTCAAAAAGTGGGTAAGAATAGGAGCCCCTGACCCTCGCGATGGAACACCAGTCAAAGCTGCTACATCAACAATTAACATTGCTGAAGGTCGTAAGTTCTGGTCATTTAAGCCTGCTGAATCTTCAACGTTACCCGATGTAAAAGATGAGGATTGGGTTAATGATCCAATCGATAGATACATTTTAGATAAGCAGGCATCAAAGAAATTGATTCCAGCGGCTGATGCTGATCGAGCCACTTTGATTCGACGCGTTTCTTATGATGTAGTTGGATTGCCTCCAACTCCTGAGGAAATAAGGGATTTTGTTAATGATCCTGCTACCGTGCAAGTTGCTCTTAAAAAAGTAGTTAACGGCCTGCTCGATTCTAAGCACTTTGGAGAGCGGTGGGGAAGACATTGGCTTGATATTGTTCGTTATGGAGAATCGGTAGGGCGCACACGCAATTACCCTTTTCCCTTTGCTTGGAAGTACAGGGATTATGTCATCGATTCATTCAACAATGACAAGCCGTACAATCAGTTCGTCATTGAGCAACTAGCTGGTGACCTTTTAGAATCTAAGGATAACCGTCAAAGCGACGAACAGCATATTGCTACAGGGTTCCTTGCAATGGGCTCGATGGATCTTAACGAACGCGATAAGGAAAAATTCCAGTTGGATGTTATTGATGATCAGATAGATGTTACTGGCAGGGCTTTCATGGCTTTGACTACTGGATGCGCGCGGTGCCATGACCACAAATTTGATCCGATTCCGACAACGGATTATTATGCAATGGCAGGCATCTTTAAAAGCACCGATACACTTTCTGGATATGGTAATCGGCAAGGAGGAGGGAATAAACTTAATCGCAACACCTTAATATCATTAAGGGATAAACAAGATGCACCTGAATCAAGTAAGCCAGTTAAACCCTCTAAGCCAAGCGCCAGAGAAGTTAAATTACATGACCAAGTTGCAAAGCTTAAAAAAGAAGCCAGGTCTCTCACTGACAGGCTCCAGAATTTCCGTAAAGCAGCTAACTCGAAACAAAAAAAAGTGTCAGCTAATGAGCCTAAAAAATTCAATCCTCAGCAGACACAACAACGCATTAAGCAAATCAGAAATCAGGTAAAACGTCTCGAGAAACAGTTAGGCAATCTTACCAATGAACGAAGCAATGGGGTAACAAACAGCGGCAACTTGGCAATGGGGGCTCGTGACGCTCAAAATATTAGTAACTGCAAAGTTCGAATTCGAGGTGACGTAGATAATCGTGGGGCTGAAGTTCCTCGTGGAGTGCCTCAAGTATTGACAAGCAAACAACCAAAACTCCCTCCTAAATCGAGTGGGCGACTTGAGTTTGCTAAATGGATAACTGAACCCTCTCATTCGCTAACTTCCCGAGTAATGGTTAACCGTGTTTGGCATCATTTATTTGGGAAAGGCATTGTTCGTACCGTTGATAACTTTGGTCATAGCGGAGAAAGACCAAGTCACCCAAAATTATTGGATCATCTTGCTTTACGTTTTACGGGAGAAATGAATTGGTCTATAAAAGATCTTATTCGGACAATAGTGATGAGTCATTCTTACCGTCTAGCAAGTCAACACAGTGAGAATAATTATGCGATCGATCCAGACAATGAGTTTTTCTGGAGAGCCAATGTGAGGAGGCTCGAAGCTGAGGCCTTACGTGACGCGATGATGTCAGTCGCGGGCACTTTGAACCTTGATCCTGCTAAAGGTTCATTAGTCCAAAAACTAAAAGCTGGCGAAGTGGGTAAAAATGGAGGACTGCAGTCCTTAAAATCTTTTACACATCGTAGCGTTTATCTTCCCATTGTACGAAACTATGTTCCAGAGTTTTTGCAGATTTTTGATTTTGCAGAGTCATCATCTGTGATCGGGCGACGTGATATCACAACAGTTTCGACGCAGGCTCTTTTCTTGCTTAATGATAGGTTCGTTATTGAGCAGTCCAATGCAACTGCTAAGAGATTGCTCAGTGATGAGCGCCTAGAGAATCAGGAAGAGCGTATCGCTGGCGCCTATTTACTCGCTTTCGGTCGTACACCTTCAGGAGCAGAGTTATCCCAATTTAGAAAGTACATTGATGAGGCTAAGAAAAATGGTCAAGCGGCGGAAGTTGCATTCTCTGGATTCATTCAGGCCCTATTTGCGTCAGCTGAATTTCGCTATGCTTTATAGTATTACAAATTTGAACTAATATAATTAATTATCGTCATGAAAAATCATCCTACTAATTTTACCAGACGTGATGCGCTCTCAATGACTTCGTGTGGTTTTGGATATCTCGCCTTGAAGGGACTCCTTAGTAGCGATTTACAAGCCGCGGGATTTAGTAACCCTCTGTCTGAGAAGTCATCTCATTTTCAGTCCAAGGCAAAAAGAGTGATCTTTATGTTTATGCAAGGTGGCCCTAGTCATCTTGAGACATTTGACCACAAGCCCGAACTCGAGAAGTCAGGCGGCAAGAAAGTTTCAGGAAAGGCCATGCTAGCGCCAATATATAAATTTAACCCTCACGGTAAGAGTGGGTTGATGATCTCTGAAATTTATCCGCACCTTGCAAAGCACGCTGATGAGTTGTGTTTGTTAAACGGAATGCACACCACTAGTCCTGCTCATCCACAAGCCGCCATTGCTCTTCACACTGGCAGTCAAAACTTTGTTAGACCGTCAATGGGTGCATGGATCACTTATGGGCTCGGCACAGTGAATCAAAACTTGCCAGGGTTTGTAACAATTAACCCTCTCGGTCGCCTGGGTGGTGCACAAAATTATGGGTCTGCTTTTCTTCCTGCTAGCTATCAGGGAACCAAAATCAACGTTGGCAACTCAATGGCAAACATAAAAAATGAAAACCTATCTGATCCGGATCAGCGGCGTCAGATTGATTTGGTTCAGTCCATGAATCGCGGAATGCTTGAGCGCGTAGGTAAGAACAGTGAAATTGAGGGTGTAATACAGAGCTATGAATTGGCGTACCGTATGCAAAGCGCGGTCCCAACGGTCATGAACCTTAAAAAGGAAAACCAGAAAACTCGCGAAATGTATGGCCTTGAAAACAAGGAAACTAATAACTTTGGAACTCAATGTCTGATGGCACGAAGGTTGGCAGAATCAGGAGTGAGGTACATCCAGATAACTCATAACGGTTGGGACCAACACAATGGTCTTAGTACCAAACTTAAGAAAAATGCCGTTGCAACTGACCAACCAATTGCTGCCCTCATAACTGACCTCAAGGACCGGGGAATGTTAAAGGACACGCTTTTAGTGTGGGGTGGAGAATTTGGCCGTACTCCTGAAGGCCAAAACAAAGACGGCAGACGTCACAACAATAGAGGCTATTCTATGTGGATGTCAGGTGGCGGAGTGAAAGGTGGAATCCGCTATGGGGCAACTGACCCATTAGGAGACACTGCGGTTAACGATAAAATGCATACTCATGATCTTCATGCTACTATTCTACATTTGATGGGACTGGATCATACTAAACTCACTTATCGCTACGCGGGGCGTGACTTCAGACTCACCGACGTCTATGGCGAGGTTGCTCAAAAAATTATCGCTTAATAGAATTAATTTAAGTCGTTTATCAGATAAACGTTAATCGTAAACTCTCGATTAAATGTTACGGGTTGATGAATTTTAAAGATATTATTCCAACTGAAATCAAAAAGATTAACAGTAGAATTAAACATCCTCTTTTCCCAGTCGCTTCATATACCTTCTCAGGAAATACCCATAGCAGTTCTAGAAATTCCATTTTCAATTATAAAATGACGGTCATTATAATAATATAAATATGAAAATTGAAGGGTATCTATTTAACCAATTGACGATTCCCCTACTTGATTAAGGTTCATTGTCCATATTACATTTTTAAATTTTTATTATTACAGATACAGAGCCTAAATATTAAAATTAATTGAAGTTGAGCTTACATTGTTTTTATATCTTTTTATTCGCCTGTGTGATTTCTTTATCTAGTCATGCGGCTGACCTGCAGACCAGCAATGACCACTGGTCCTTTCTTCCTATTAAGCGCTCACAATTACAAATCGATTCTAATAAACCAATCGATTCATTTCTAGAAAGGAAACTTAATGCCAAAGGGGTAAAGTCGAACTCAATAGCGAGCCCAATTTCATTAATAAAGCGTGTTTCAATTATACTTACAGGATTACCTCCGGACCCTGATAGGATTAAGTCCTTCCTTTCAAGTTACGAAAAGGACCCGAGGTCATCATATGAAGAATTAGTCGATGAGTTATTAAGCTCTAAACACTTCGGTGAAAGGTGGGCTCAGCATTGGCTGGATGTAATTCGCTGGGCTGAGACGAATGGATCCGAATCAAATCTGTATAGAAAAATGTCATGGATTTATCGTGATTACGTCATCCGCTCATTCAATGATGGCTTGCCATACAACCAATTTGTTAAAGAGCAATTGGCTGGGGATCTTTTTGGTAAGGGTGATGCTACCGGATTTCTCGTGTCTGGGTCACACGTCCCTGCGGCGACTGTTGGCCAGATTCCTGAAGCAATAAGACAGGCTAGGGCAGATAGGATGGATGAGGTCATTCAAACAGTAACGTCTTCACTTCTAGGTTTAACCATGACCTG
>JAAZZC010000131.1 GCA_014239335.1 Verrucomicrobiales bacterium | reverse complement strand
TCTGTCCGAAGTGCATCGGGGTTCGATGGGCTGGACAAAACATCACAGACTTTTTTAAAATCTCATTGTCTCCGTTGCCACGACAAATCAAAGCAAAAGGGTAAGTTCCGTTTAGATACACTGGGCACTGACTTTACCAATCCACTAGTTGCAGAGAAGTGGGATGAAGTAGTGTTCAGGATCAATGCAAGTGAAATGCCACCAGAAAAAGAGCCTCAGCCTTCGGCATTAGAAATTGGAAGCATCGCAGAGACCCTAACTAAAAGAATCAGGGAAGGGACCGCGGCCCGCATGGCCAAGCGCGGAAAAGTGCAACAGTACCGCCTAAGCCGAGAAGAATATGCTCATACTGTTTATGACTTACTAGGAGTAGTATTTGATGTCGAAGCGCCTGGCGCCTTCAACGAGGACCCTAGATGGCATGGATTTGAGCGTATCGGCTCATTACTCTCCACTTCTCCGTCCCATATCGACCGGTACTTGAAAGCTGCTGATAAAGTGATCGAACTTGCCTCGCTTGATAGCGAACCCCAATCCAAAAAAGACCGTAAGTATCCGGAAGAAGAGGGTAAACGTTACTTTGCCCAGTTAGGCGAAGGCTGGGATGCAATTAACCTTAAGAGCCCCGGCCATTACCGGATCAAAATCAGAGTCAGTGGACTACCCGCATTCACGGGCCGAGTGCCACGACTTTCTCTATGGCATCACCAGCACAAGAAATCCGTCATGGGGATGGACATTTCAAATAAAGAGGATGAACCCAAAACAATTGTTCTCGAAGGATTATTTAGCGCTGGGGGATATAAAATTCTAAATAATGCTCAAACGAAAAAACATCCCAACGGTGGTGTTATAAGGTTCAGAACCGGAACGATTGATGCGGGACAAAAGCTGGCATCATTAACGGGAGGATTCAGATCAGATAAAACAAAAATAGTTGATGAGCAGGGACGGCCAGTGATGCCCACATTGCTCATTGACTGGGTAGAGGTCGAAGGCCCGCTGACAACTGAAGCAAATCGTGCCAAGAAAAGCGGCATTTTTCCGATGAAGGAAGATGATCAAGAAGAACTGACCGCATCCCTAAAACGGTTCGCGGAAAGGGCATGGCGGAGAACCGTCTCTGACCAAGAAATGCAACGGTATATAAAATTCATTGCCGCCGAAAAAGAAGCAGGTGTTGATTTCCGTTCCGCCTACAAATCGGCCCTGTCTGGTATCCTAGTATCCCGTAGCTTCTTCAATCTGGAAGAAGGCTCACCCAATGAGAACCGATCCCGTCTCAACGATTTTGAACTGGCTAGCCGCCTTTCCTACTTTCTATGGAGTTCAATGCCCGACGAGCAACTCTTCACGGCTGCCCGTACGGACAAACTTCATATTCCAGAGACACTGAAAAAGGAACTTAAGAGGATGATTTCCGATCCAAAAATCGATCGTTTCCTCGACTCATTTCCCAGACAATGGTTGCAGCTGCATCGCGTGGGCATGTTCCAGCCAGACCCTAATCTTTACCCTGAATATGGCCCGTGGTTGGAGAAATCCATGATCATGGAAACAACGAATTACTTTGCGGAAATGTTTCGTAATAATCTTCCTATCCGTGAAGCCGTTGACTCTGACTGGACAATGCTCAATTCTAGACTCGCTCTTCACTATGGATTACCCGCACCAAAAGAAACTAAGCTCATGCGCGTGTCACTTGAACCTAAATCCGGACGAGGCGGATTATTAACACATGCCTCTATCCTCTCGCTGACATCTGATGGAACCCGTCACAGGCCAGTTCACCGCGGGGCATGGTTATCCGAAACTATTCTTGCCCAAGCGCCACCTCCTCCTCCCCCTAACGTTGAACCACTCGAACCGGTAAAATCCAACGAGCCCAAAAAGACTATCCGGTCTCAGCTCGAAGCGCATGCGACTCAATCTAATTGTGTTTCCTGCCACGCCAAGATTGATCCACTCGGACTAGCATTTGAAAATTTTGATGCTATCGGTCGATGGAGAGATAAAGAAAAAGTAGAGGGGGGAACAGGCGAAAATCCACCAGTGGATGCGTCAGGAACTTTTCCGACTGGTCAAAAATTTGATGGACCTCAGGAATTCAAAAGAGTGCTCGCTGAAGATGAGAAACGACTAGCAAATGCCTTTGTTCAGCAATTAGCAACTTATGCATTGAGAAGAGTAATGACTGTCGATGATAGGCCGCATATAGAGAAAATTGTAGAAAATGCAAAAGGTGGTAATTACAGGCTAAGATCCATGATTGAACACCTCATCACTTCGGAGCTATTTCTTAATCGATGAAAACCATTCTATGGATTTTCGCTTGCCATCTACCAGTTACTCTGGCAAGTGCCGCCGAACGAATCATGGTCTGGGATTCTAAGGCCCTATTCACAAAGCCGGAACTTCATCGAACTCATGAGCGCAAAGCCAAAGGAATGCGTTCATTCTTTTACGAAGGTGCCGACTATAAGGGTAAGCCGACCAAAGTATTTGCCTACTATTCGACTCCCAAAGGAAAGACCCCCAAAGATGGCTGGCCCGCAATAGTATGTGCTCATGGCGGTGGCGGCACGGCTTACCCTGAATGGGTCAGATTTTGGAACGGCAAGGGTTATGCGGCAATCGCCATGGATCTGGAGGGACACCTGCCCGGAGGCAATTCCCATCAAGTCGAAGGAAATTTTCCAACTGGAGTGGAACACCCGGATGCCGGACCCTCCAGGATTGACTGGTTCGGTGACAGGGCCTTACCGGACAAGGAGCAATGGTTCTACCACGCAGTCGCTGATGTCATTCGAGCGAATTCACTCTTGCGTTCATTTAATGAAATTAACAATGAAAAGATAGGCCTGACCGGCATTTCATGGGGAGGAACTGTTGTTAGCGCAGTGGCCGGAATAGATCATCGCTTCGCTTTTGTGATACCCGTTTATGGCGGCGGATACATACACAAAAGCGACAATGAAGGGCTCACTCAATGGTTCCCTCCAAAGAACATGACAAAGAAACAATTTCAAGATTATCGGACCAAATGGGACCCTTCCATACATTTGCCCCATGCCAAGATGCCTATTCTATGGGTCACTTCGGTAGCTGATCCGGTCTTTCAAATTAACATCTTCTCCAAATCCTCTAAGATTGTCGGAGGCGATAGTAACTTGTGCATCCGTCCATGGATGATTCATTCTCACGGAAACGGATGGGCTGACGCTCCAGAAATATGGCAATTTGCAGACAGCATTGTAAAGGGCACCCCGTCACTCCCAAAGTTAAAACGCCCGCAAACTAAAGGGAATGACCGAACCGTTCACACACCTTACGAGGGTAAGGGCAAATTCACTCAAGCTTGGATCTATTACACTAAGTCATTGGATAATTGGAAAGACCGTAAGTGGCATTTTATTCAATGCTCAATCAACGAAGAGGAACTAATTTCACAAAAGCCCCTCCCCATCGATACGACCGCCTTTCTAGTTTACGTTTTTAGGGACAATAATGGATACCGGGACAATCATGCTGCATCTGAGCTTGTTATTCTTAGCAAATAACGCTATCAAGAATTTATAAAACATCACCAACATAGTCTCTGACCCTTTCCTTTACATCAACAGTATCATTACTTAAAATTAAATAATGCTACGCTGGATTTCCAGTTTCCTTTTTTCCCTCAGTTTCTCATTGGCTGAAGAAACACACTGGAGCCTACGACCTCTTGAAAAACCGTCTATCCCTAAGAGCGCATATAGCAATCCAATCGATGCCTTCATATCGCAACAACTTAAAAATGCTAAACTGTCATTCTCGGATCCTGCAGACAAACGCGCATGGATCAGACGAGTCTATTATGATCTGATCGGGCTACCGCCTTCGCCTGCTGTAATAAATAATTATCTCAACACCGATCAACCCAATGCGGAAGAACTGTTAGTAGATAAGTTACTAGCGAGCCCTCGTCATGGTGAACGTTGGGCTAGGCACTGGATGGATGTGGTTCGATACGCAGAGACCCATGGTCATGATGAAGATGCGATACGGGAAAACGCATGGCCATATCGTGATTGGTTAATAGGTGCATTGAATAACGATATGCCTTACGCCGACTTTGTCCGAGCACAGGTCGCGGGCGACATGATAGTTGCAGAAGTTCCGGGCGCGACTGCGGCAACAGGATTCCTTGCCTGCGGACCATGGGATTCGAGTTCACAAATGGGAATTTCAGATGGAACTATAGACAAAAAAATCGCTCAGTACCTGGACCGAGACGACATGCTAAGCGCCACAATGTCCACATTCACAAGTACGACCGTACATTGTGCACGATGCCATGATCACAAATTTGATCCCGTTTCACTAGAAGATTACTATTCTCTACAGGCCGTATTTGCCGGGGTCGATAAAGCTGATCGCCTCTTTGACATTGAACCAGAAACCTCCATCAAACGAAGCAAATTACTTGCAGAACAACGGAATTTTGAAAAGCAAATCAATGATCCTAAAATTGCCAAGGAAGCCTCTAGTTGGGCCAGGAAATTACAACAAAATCTACCAATATGGGATCCTCTAAATCTTAAAGAAATAATCTCCTCTGCTGACACACCTCACACGGTACTGCCCGATAATTCCATTCTATTCAGAGGGGATGCACCGGAAAAAGACACTTACGGTATTAGTGGAACCACAAAACTTAATAAATTAACCGCAATAAAAGTTGAAGTTCTGACCGATCCATCACTCCCCATGAACGGACCCGGTCGTGCACCCAATGGTAACTTACACTTGTCAGAAATTCAGGTAAATATAGACGACACCCCTGCACCAATAGAGCGAGCCTCCGCAGACTTTAATCAGACTGACTGGGAAATTAACAAAGCCATTGACGGAAAAAAAGAAACTGCATGGGGCATTCATCCTCAAGAAGGAAAATCACACCATTCCATTTTCATCTTCAAGGAACCTATATCAATCTCCAAATTAACTACCATCAAAATCACACTTGACCAAGTTCACGGCGGGAGCCATTTAATTGGTCGATTACGAGTTGACCTAACAGGAAGCAAGTATCCTGACGCCGAACTGAAAATTCCGGAGAAAATCGCCAAGATCATTAGGGCATCCAAAGATGAGCAATCCCCCGAACATAAAGGCGCTCTCGCATTACATTACTTAAGAACCAAAAACTCAGAAAATCTAGCCACCCTTCCTGACCCTGGAAAAGTCTTTGCCGTAACAAGTAACTTCACTGCTATCGGAAATTTTAAACCTGCCATAAAACCTCGAGAAGTACACATTCTTGAACGAGGGAACATCCATTCACCCAAAGAGATCGCCACTCCTGGAGCACTTTCCTGTATTCCCGATTTACAATCAAGATTTCAAATCCCCAAAGAAAGCAATGAGGGTACGCGACGTTTGGCTCTTGCTGACTGGCTCGCTGACAAAAATAACGTACTCACTTGGCGCTCAATCGTGAACCGAGTCTGGCACTATCACTTCGGTCGCGGAATAGTTTCAACGCCTAACGACTTTGGCAAGATGGGAACCGTACCGACTCATCCCAATTTGCTTGACTGGTTAGCTGTTGAATTTCGCAATCAGGGAGGAAGTTTAAAATGGTTACATAAAACGATCGTCTTAAGCAAGACGTACCGCCAATCAACAAATGATCGACCCGAATGCCAAAGCATCGACTCTGAAAACAAACTCCTCTGGCGAATGAACCGTCAACGACTCGACGCTGAATCCATTCATGATACAGTTCTGAGCATTTCTGGCATGCTCGACTTAACAATGGGCGGACCATCGGCCAGGCAATTTACTAGTAAAAAAGGAATACACGTTACACCGACACTCGATTATCTGAACTTCAATCCAGATGACCCCGCAAACTTTAGACGTAGCGTCTATCGGTTCGTTTTTCGGACTGTTCCTGACCCACTGATGGAGGCACTCGATTGTCCAAATGCATCCCAGCTGGCACCTCGCCGAGCATCGTCAGTGACAGCACTGCAAGCACTCGCCATGTTAAACAATCGGTTCCTCGTACGCCAATCAGAACACATCGCTACTAAACTTAAAAATGAAGCTGATCCTATTAATGAGCTGTTCTTACGAGCTTATGGCCGTCCTGGCACTGCATCAGAAATTATGGATT
>JAAZZC010000041.1 GCA_014239335.1 Verrucomicrobiales bacterium | reverse complement strand
TCTTCAGCCTTAGGAGTAGGCTCTTCTGCCTTAGGAGCGGGCTCTTCTGACTTAGGGGCGGGCTCTTCTGACTTAGGAGCAGGCTCTTCTGCCTTAGGAGCAGGCTCTTCTACCTTAGGGGCAGGCTCTTCAGCCTTAGGCTCAGGTTCAGGTGACGGAGGAGGATTTTTTGTGAGTGCAATTTTTTCTTTGGTTGAAGATAGTTTAGACCTTGCGATTTTACTAAAGACTGAAGCAAAACTACTTGTAATTCCTGCCTCTACATATGCCTCACTTGCGTCAACGTATTTTCCTTCCTTATATAATAAATCAGCAAGACGAATGGCCGAAGCAGGCGAAGCCGAATTTTCTGGTTTGTTTATTTCTCTGTATAAATTGGCAGCTTTTTTATTGTTTCCAAGTTCTTCGTGTAATGTTGCTAGAGCAAATAGACCGTCATAATAAAGTGGGCTATCTGTTGTGAAGGAGTTGGTGAATTTTGTAAGGGCGACTTTTGCCCCATCAAGATCAGGGGGGGTGTTTTCTAAGTGTTTATTTGCTAGTAGTAAGAGGGCATTGCCACCAGTTATTGTTTTTTCTTTGTCCTTGGATATTTTGTCTAACTTAGTGATTGGAGAATCATTGCTTAGAGAGGCAGACACTAGTGCTTCACCATCTTCTTGGAGTTTAATTTGTTTGAGGGCTTTGCTGAAGAAGAGGAATCCTATGATAATAATTAGGGCGAGTATTACACAAGATAGAGTTTTCCAATTCTTTTCAAGGAAAGCTTCGAGAGGATTAACGGAAGGCAGTTCTGTATTTATTTCAATATTAGGTTCCATCTGCTAATTGTCTGATTTATGAAGTTAATATGGGGTTAGATAGATAATTTTTAAGCCCCTACTGCGGCTCTGGCATCATCTGCTAAGGGTGTGCTAAGATAGCGTTCCCCTGTAGAGCATCCAATTGTGACTATAAACTTTCCTTTATTTTCAGGTCTTGAACCGACCTTTATTGCGGCACAAACATTTGCTCCTGTGCTAATGCCAACAAGGATCCCTTCTTCTGCGGCAATTCTTCTTGCCATTGCAAATGCATCATCATTCGAAACTTTGATGCATTCTGTGATTTGATCTTCTCCGCTTTCTGGCTCTTTAAGATGAAGGTTTCCAGGTATGAACCCGGCTCCGGTTCCTTGAATCTTATGGGGCCCAGGAGTGAGTTCTTCACCAGCTAATTGTTGAGAGATTACTGGTGAATCTTCAGGTTCGACCGCTATTGCTTGGAACTCAGGTTTTTTATTTTTAATTACTTCGCAGCATCCAGAAATAGTGCCGCCTGTTCCTACAGCGGATATGAGGATATCAACTTGACCATCACTGTCTTCCCAAATTTCGGTTGCAGTTGTTTCGCGGTGGATTGCTGGATTGGCCTCATTTTCAAATTGTTGTGGCATCCATGCGTTTTCAGTATTTTCTACAATTTCGGTTGCTTTTTCAATCGCGCCCTTCATACCCAGTGGCCCTGGAGTGAGTACTAGTTTCGCTCCTAACAGTGCCAATAGAGTTCTTCTTTCAAGGCTCATTGTTTCAGGCATTGTGAGGGTGAGTTTATACCCTCGTGAAGCACATACAAAAGCAAGTGCAATACCCGTGTTGCCACTAGTTGGTTCAACTATTGTTGTGTCTGGATTAATTAATCCTTTGGCTTCTGCTGATTCGATCATGGCCATCCCGATACGATCTTTGACAGATCCCAAGGGATTAAAAAATTCGCATTTCAAGGCAATTGTTGCATCAACGCCATCTGTGACTTTGTTTAGTTTTACTAGAGGAGTTCTCCCAATAGTTTCTACGATGTTATTATATAGAGTGCCCATTCTGTAACAGCTTTGTAATTTAATGATTTTAGGAAGTGCTTCCCGAACTGAGATTATTAAATTGTTCTTATTAGGTTTGCAAAGAGAAATGAAGAAATGCGATGAAAAATTGTTTGTAATTAAAAAAAATATGATAAATAGGCTATCTTAAATTTATATGAGTCTTTTTTAACCCCTAAATTTTAATACCCCACACTAATCATGACCAATACCCTAATGCCTGAAATGATTCAGGAAAGGATCAAAAAAATCCCAGAATGGGAATTAAACGAAGATTCTATATCGCGTCGTTTTGAGTTTGATGAATATCTACCTGCCATCGATTTTGTAAATGCGGTTGCCGAAATCGCTGAAGAAGCTCAACATCACCCAGACATAACAATCAATTATACTAATGTAACATTGGTTCTAACTACTCATTCTAAAGGGGGGCTGACTGAAAGTGATTTCGAGGTGGCTATAAGAATTGATAGTCTTGAGGATTGAACAAATTGGCAGAAGGTATTTTTGTAATTAAAGGTCTCTAGGTTTTTGTAATAATTCTGCAATTCGAGTAAGAAGACGGCCCGCTCCACCTCCGTCTAATATGCGGTGATCAAAACTTAAAGTTAACTCAGCTTCAATTACTGGTTTCCAGGAAGAGGATTCTGCGTCCCACTGAGGTTTTTTTTTGCCGTGTCCTAATCCAAGAACTAAGTTCTGTTCGGGTAAAGGTATTGGTGTCGCCCAAACAATACCAAAACTGCCAAAGTTTGTAACTGTTGCTATTCCCGGTGGAGTGCTCGCCTCTTTTGGGAGTCGTCTTTTTTTTGCGGATTCGACCAAAGCTGAATATTGTTCAACTAAATCCTTCAATGGTATTTGATCAACATTTCTGATAACTGGTACCAATACGCCGTCATCAACTTCAACGGCAAAGCCGATATCTATTGATGATGGATGTATTATCTGATTACCAACTAATCGTCCGGCGGTTGCAGTTCTTTCTGATAAAGCAATAGAAAGTGCTCTGATGGCGTAAAGAGTGGGGCCAGGCTTCGGCAAAGAAGATTCTTTGCGATGTAATAATAAATTCTCTAAACATACAGGTGACCCAACAGTAGCGAGAGGCCTTGTCCAGCTTCTGCGCATTGAATCAGCAACTGCAATCCTCATCGGGGAGGCGGCTGAGGTCTTTTTTGTTTCAAGATCGTGCATGAAAGATTCGAAGTCTTCTACTGTGACTCTTCCTCCTGCTCCAGTTCCTGCAATTCCTGCTAGATCAGCCGCATTTAGACCTAATTCCTGCATTCTTGCTCTTAATCTAGGTGAGATATAAGTTGCCCCCGAAGCTCTTGCGGGAACAGGAAGACCTCGAATAGTAGGGGTTACTTCAGGATTATTGGGATTATCAGATGTGGTTTGAAGTGTCCTAGATTCACTTACTAAATCATCTTCTTTTTTGAAATTAGAGTTAATTTCATCGGGATTAGTATTTTGTACTTCTGCTGGGTCTTGCTCGAGCCGATTTATGTTTATTTTATTAGCTATTGATTCATCAACTTCTAGATAGCCTAATGTTGATCCGACAGGATAGCTGACGTCAACTTCTGCTAACACTTCGACAATCTTTCCAGGGCAAGGCGTAGTGACCTCCATTATGGCTTTTTCAGTTTCGACTTCGAGAACCTCTTCATCAGTTTCCACTATTTGGCCCACTTCGATTTTAATTTCTTTGACGGTGGCTTCAGCTATGGATTCGCCCAGTTGAGGCATTAGAATTGGTATGCGCATCTTTTAATTTATTCTCTGATCAGTTTACGTAGCTCTTCTTCTACTGAGCTGGCCGTTGGTCTGTGATATCGCCAAAGGTCAGGATGATAGGGGATTGGAGTGTCCATCGAATTCAGACGGGCAGGAGGGGCGTCAAGAAGGTTGAAGCCTTCTGAGCTTATTCTGGAAATGATCTCGGATGTGACTCCGCCCCACGGAAAAGCTTCGCCTATGGCCAACACTCTTCCTGTTCGAGCTATTGATCCTAAAACTGTGCTCATATCGATTGGCTTAATACATCGAAGATCAACTACTTCTATTTCATAACCATCGTTTTTCATATTGTCAGCAGCCCGCAAAGCTTCATGAAGCATTGCGCTATATGTAACAACGGTTGCGTGGCGACCCGATCTTACGATGCGAGCGCTTTTTGCTGGTAAGGATTGTTTGGGTAGTGAATCAGATTTTAAGTGATAATATAAGTATTTATGCTCACAGAAAATGACCGGGTCATCGATTGCGATTGCCTCTAATAGCATTGAATATGCGTCTTCCACTGTGGCTGGAGTCATGACGATAGTGCCGGGATAATGAGCATATATTGTTTCCATGCATTGGCTATGGAAAGGTCCGCTTCCTGGCGTTCCTCCAGATGGTAACCGGATTGTTATGGGGCATGGTACAGAAGTGCGCCAAAAAAGTGTAGCAGCTTGATTCACTATTTGATTAAATCCAACTGACGAAAAATCTGCAAACTGCATTTCAATTATTGGCCGCATGCCTTCTATAGCTGCACCGACAGCAAGACCAACCATTGCGTCTTCGCTAATGGGGGCATCTATGACTCTGTCTGGGTATTTTTGAAATAGATCCTTAGTCGCTTTAAATGCTCCGCCAAAAGCGCCTACGTCTTGTCCGTAAATGAAAACACTCTCATCATTTTTCAGAGCTAATGATTGAGCTTCTCTGATTGCTTCTAGGTATGAAATGCTCACGATTAGTTATTTGCGGAATGACGGACTGGAATATGCGTTCCAGTCATGAGAATATGGGTTGGGTCCTTTTTCTGATTCTGCTTGAGCTATTGCAGTATTTACCTCGTCGGTTGCTTGCTCTTGAATTTCATTGCATTCTTTTTCAGTGCACCAACTTTCTTCAATGATTCTATTCTTAGCTTTAAGGAGGCAATCTTGACCAAGGTCTGAAGATCGTAGTTTATTTGAGACATAAGGAGCGTCATCGTGTTCGCCGTGACCTGATAGGCGAAGTAAATTTCCTACAACAATTTGAGGTCCCTCGCCAGCACGTGCTAGTGATATAGCTTTCTCAAATCCTTCAATGCATTCTATTAGATCAGTGCCGTTGATGTTTATTCCATTCACACCATAACCGGAAGCTTTGTCTACTAGTTCATTGCATGCAAATTGTCTGTCAGTTGGTGTTGAGTATGCAAATTGATTGTTTGCAATAGATATAATTAATGGAAGTTTTTCAACAGCCGCCATATTCAGAGCTTCGTGGAAAGCTCCGGTTGATGTTGCGCCGTCTCCGATGCAAGTAGCTCCAACAACGGTATTAAGTTTTTTTCTTAAGCGCCGAGCAAAAAGCATTCCGCATACAACTGAGATCATTGCTCCAAGGTGGGATATCATTGTGGGCATGCCTTCTTGTGAGTTTCCTCTATGAACGTTTCCGTCCCGTCCGACTGTTGGCCCCTGAGCTGATCCTAAGTATGTTCTTGCTGCATCGATTAGAGGTTCGCCAAATGCAGCTCTTCCGGCCATGTCCCTTATGAGCGGAGAGTAGATGTCCTGCTCTTTCATGAGCTGAGAGGCAAGAGATGCGCTAAAGGCTTCTTGCCCTTTACCTACATACACTCCACCTACTATTT
Organism: Verrucomicrobiales bacterium; assembly: GCA_014239335.1. GTDB lineage: Bacteria > Verrucomicrobiota > Verrucomicrobiia > Verrucomicrobiales > DEV007 > EC70. Next base: position 7,839 of record JAAZZC010000041.1, on the reverse strand, counting down.
TTCCTGCTCGATAGATATTTGAAATCCTATCTTCGAAGGTTCTTGCGAGGACCATCCATCGGTAAGTATCAACCGCTATAGTTGACAGTTTTCCGTTTGGTTCTTGGTTCTGGTTGGCAGAGTTTGCCATATAATATTTTTAGCATTCTAGCCTTCGTAATGATTTGAGCAATCCTGATTTAGGTGGTTGGTTGGCTCTTTTCAATCTCAGCGTTAGTAGTGAATTTCATTCCAATGAGCTGACTTACTCCGAATTCTTCTTGTGTGACTCCGTACATAACTTCACAGCGGCTCATTGTTCGTTTATTGTGTGTAACTATAACAAATTGACTTTCTTTAGTAAATCTGTCTAAGAGTTTGATAAATCTCCCAATGTTGGATTCGTCAAGTGGTGCGTCAAGCTCATCCAAAACACAGAAAGGACTTGGTTTGACCATATAAATTGAAAAGAGTAGAGCGACTGCTGTCATAGCTCTTTCTCCACCCGACAGTAATGTTATGGATTGAGGTTTCTTTCCTGGTGGCTTAGCTATAATATCTATTCCGCTCTCTAAGGGATCGCTTTCATCGAGCATGATTAGGTTTGCTCTTGCTGATTCTCCAAATAGTTCTTTAAAGACAATGCTGAAGTTTTTCCTAATCTCTTCAAATGTATCTGCAAATCGATTTTTTGTTTCTCGGTTAATCTTGTTGATTACCTTGTGAAGGCTATCTTTTGAAGAGGTTAAGTCGTTGTGCTCTTTATTGAGAAAGTCATAACGTTCTTGTAGTGATTCGAATTCCTCGATGGCTTCGATGTTAACTGGTCCCATTGAATCAAGTTTTTGTTTGAGTTCATCAATGACAGACTCTACAAAATCCCAATCGGGTTGATCTTCTCCAGGTATTTGTGGGATGGATTGAGTGTTGGAACTTTCTTTTTCATCAATGGACTGATCATTTTCTTGATCCGCATCAATATCAGATTCAAGCTTGGTTTCTTTAGCTGCTCGCCGCTTTTCTCTGAGTGAACGAGATTTTTTTTGATCTTCAATGGCGCAAAGTAGCGTATGACTGTCAGGGTTAAAGTGATCAAGCTCGAGACTGTACCTTTGTCTAATTGTACTGCAGAGGCTTTCGATTCTAAGGTCAGTTTGTGTTTTTTTAACTTCTTCTTTACTTTTTTGTTCAGTCAATTTGGCAATTTTCCGTCGCGCGTCACGAAGTGTATTTTCTGCATTGCCAACGTTTTCTGCTCTGCTTTCTCGTTGATTTGTAACTTCTTCAAGTGCCGTGTCTAGGCTTTGTAATTGCTGATTGAGTGAACTTATTTGATCAACAAGTGAAACGTTTTCAGTTTTTGACTGTTCAATGCGTTCTTTATAACTAGTGACTTCGGATACTCGACGTGATATAGCGGATTCTAATCCGGACATTCTTTCCGTAATTGGTGCCTTTTGCTCTTGAAGTGATTGTTGTGATTTTTCTTCAACTGCCATTGCTGTTCTTAATTCTGAAAGCAATTCTATAGAGTCAATTTCCTGTCTTTTTGCTTCTTCGGCTGAAGATTCGATTCCCGATATTTGAAGGTTCATTGACTCTATCGATGAGTTCAAATCTTGCTCGCTATCTTTGAGGGTTTGGAGTTTGGTTTCAGCGTTTTCTTGTCTCCTTAACAGTCCATTTTGCTCCTGTTGCATATTAAGGAGTTTAGATTCCAAGCCTTCACGTTCACGTTCAAGAAGTGATTTCTTGCCTTCGAGAGTTGAGTGTGTAATTGTGGCTGATTGCAATTGGCTTCTGCATGTATCCACTTTCTTTGATGAAGTGCTGACGAGGGTTTCAATTTCTTGAAACTTCATCTGATGTTCACCTAAATTGTCATTCAGGGTGGAGGTTTCTGTTTCGAGTTCCTTTATTTCATTTAGCCTAGCCAGCAAAGAACTGGCTTCTCCCGATTCGCCAGCTCCACCTGTTATAAATCCACTTGAGCTGATGATATTTCCGTCAAGTGTAGCAAAGCTATATGATGGAAAATCTTTTCTTAAAGCTATTGCGGTTTTGATGTCCTTAACAATAAATGTGTTTTCTAGTAATTGCTCAATTAATGAGCTGACAGTTTCGGTGGATCGTACTTTATCTATGGCCCAGGCTTCGACACCTGTTGGTAATGTCATCAATTGACGCGCGGAGGCAGGAGCAACGAAATTTTCTGGAACAATACTTGCTCGGCCTAATCGATTTTTTGAAAGGGTTTCGATTGCGTTTTCTGCAATTGTTTCATCAGAAACTAGAATTGATTGCAAATGAGATCCTAGAGCGGCCTCTATAGCAGGGATATAATCGGGGTCCACTTCAATGAAAGAGCTGAGTAGCCCATAAGCTTTGAATTGGTTTTGTGTATTAGTTTTAAGATTATCAAGGACTGCTTGGGTTCCCTTTCCTAGGCCCTCGCCATCTACTAGGAGAGCTTTTAAAACCTGTAGGCGAGATTCTTTTTTAGCCAGTTCTCGATGAAATTTTGACAAATTTTCATTCAGAATTTCTTTCTGATTGATTGCGTTTTGAAATTCTTTTTCAGCGAGAGATAGTTTAGTTTTTAAATCTTGAAGTGATTCAGAGGCACCGCTCATTTCCTCATTGACACCAAAGAATTCAGTTTGTCTTTCTGTGTGCTCTTTGTTGATTCCTGTGATTTGGCCAACGATCTGATTTATTCTTTCATTGTCGGTTTCAGACATGCTCGAAAAAGAGCCTGATTCGGCCTTGATCCTGGCAAGATGCGCTAATTTATTTGCTTTGAATTCTGATGTTTCTTGAAGGTTTAATTCAAGGCTGGACCTTTTTTCTCGTAAATCTACAGTTTTCTTTTCGTGGTCTCTTAATTGTTGTTTTTGATGATCTAAGTTTTCTGTAATTCTTAGTAGAGATTCAGAGGTGGAATCTAAATCGGTCTTTTCTTTGCTTAGCGTTTCTCGTGTCTTCGAAATGTCTTCTGAGTTTTGGGCGATTAAATTGTTTAATTCTGTCTGCCTCTCATTGTTGAATTCGATTCTGCTTTTTGAAGAGTTAATTTTATTTTGATTGTCTATTAGTTGTTCTCTCCTTTTAGATATATCTCCTTCTAGTGAGGATAGTGAATTTCTAGCGGTAATGATGGCTTGTTCTTTTTCGCTGATTGAGCTCTGAGATTCAGAAATTTCCCCTGATAGAGATTTTATAGAAGTGCTTAGTTCACTTCTTTCTGCATCAAATTCTTCGAATTTTCGATGGCTAAAATGAGTGTCTAGTGTTTTTACGTCAACCAAGAGCTCTTGATATCTCCTTGCTTTGCCTGCTTGACGGTTGAGGGAATTTATTTGTCTCTTAACTTCTTCAATAATATCAGTTACCCTTAGCAAGTTGGCTTCAGTATATTCTAATTTCCGAAGAGCCTCTCTTTTTTGAGATTTGAATTTTGTAATACCTGCAGCTTCTTCGAAAACAGTCCTTCGATCCTCGGGCCGAGAGCTTAGCAAGAGATCGATTTTTCCTTGTTCCATTATGGAATATGCGGTGCGGCCAATCCCTGTATCCATCAGTAATTCGTGAATGTCTTTTAACCGGCAAATATTTCCGTTTAGCCGATATTCAGATTTGCCATCTCTGAAAACTCTACGGGTTAAAGCGACTTCATTAAATTCGAGGCCTAAAGTGTCTTCGCAGTCAGATAGAGTTAGAGTGACTTCGGCCATTCCCACTGGCTTTCTTTTGTCTGTTCCATTGAAAATGACATCGGCCATTTCTCCGCCGCGGAGGGCTTTTGCTGATGTTTCTCCTAATACCCAACGAATGGCATCAACTACATTTGATTTACCGCAACCATTTGGTCCAACTACTCCTGTTACTCCAGGATGAAATTCAAATTCAGTGCGATTGGCAAATGATTTAAAACCGTGAAGTTTTAGCGACTTTAAGCGCATATTTTTTAATAGAATAAATTGAACTGTTAAGTTTTGTGGATTTTATTGGTTAGCTTTGTGTTTGAACAGCTTAAAAGACTAAAATTCACAATATATGGTCGTTATAATATCTTTAGAGCTCAACATATTGTGTGTATAATGTCGATTGATTTTTCTTAGGAGTTCATTTTTTATATTAAGTAAGTTAGATAATTCATAAAGCTTAGGTTTTAATATTAGACATAGTTTAATGGTATAGAATGAGTTGCGGAAAAAGATATAAAATTAAAGGAGCCAAATTGAATTGTAGCGTCATTTTTATCTGTAGCTTTCTGCTTTGTGTGGCTTGTGATCGGCCAAAAGTTACAAATGCAATTAAATTGGAAATACTTGAAGAACTTGAGGAGTTGGACATGAGTCCAGAACCTATGCAGCTTCCAAAAGAGCTTCCAGAGCCCATAATTGATAAAAGCGCTCGAGTTACTTTTTTAGGTTATCATCAGATCATTACGCGAGGTAATCCCGGGGAAATGAGGATAAGGGAAACCAAATTCAGGTCTCAAATGCAGGCCCTTAAAGATGCAGAAATTCCTGTGATTTCTTTTAGTGATTATATGAAATGGAGAGATGGAACAAAAGAGATTCCTGAGAGTTGCGTTGTTATTACTATAGACGATGGGTATGATGATCTTGCGGACGTGGCTTTACCTATACTTAAAGAATTTAAGTACCCTTTTACATTTTATCTGTATACAAATTTTTTGGGAGGAAGTGGAAGAACCCTGAACGATGAAGAGGTGAGGGCTCTAATCGAAGGAGGAGGTGAGTTGGCTAGCCACAGCGTGTCACATGATTTTTTGGTGAGAGCTAAAAGAAAGTTTCGGAATGAAAGTGATTATGAAGATTGGTTGGCTAAAGAAATCAGAGGCTCTAAGGAATCATTAGAAAAAAAATTTAGTGTAACTGTTAATAGTTTTGCTTATCCCTATGGAGAATATAATGAGAGTTTAGCAAAAAAAATTGCCGAAGCGGGTTACTCATCAGCGGTGACTGTGAATGGATCAAAGTCTGGATATGAGACTCCTCTTTATGAATTGCCTCGTTACATAATTCACGGAAACAATGATATCAATTGGAAAGCAGGAACTAGTTTTAGAGGAAAAGGGGGATTGGTCGGAGCACAGAATATAATTGGGAGTAGTGACAAAGCTGCGGCCAATTCAATTCAGATCAAAGTTTGGCCAGAGAATGGGAAGGAGATTGTAGACAGGCTGCCTAAGATACTTGCAGATGTCTCTGTTTATAGGGCGATTGAACCGGATTCAATTAGGATGAAAGTTAGTGGTTTTGGAGACGTTCCGCTTACTTATGATGAAGATAGCGGAATTATTTCCTGGGCAGTTAAAACTAAATTACGCGCTGCTAAATACATAGTAAATTTATCATTTAGTGAGGGTGATAACAAAAAACGGCATTTTGCGGCATGGTCTTTTTTGGTTAATCGTAATGTTTTTTATTTGCCGGATTATGAACAAAGAGTCAAAGCTGAAAGGTCAGAAAGATTTGCTGCATTGAATGATGAAAGTTGATCAAAGACTTAAAAATGATCTCTTATTTATTGTTATTTTGTTTAAGACGGCTCAAAATGTATTAATGAAAACTAGGCAGAGAAAGAAATCGATGAAGTTATATCAGATTAATTTAGGGATCCTCGTCCTTTTAATGGCTGGATGTGGTATCAGAGAGCGGGCTCCAATTTCTTTGTTGCCATCCATTGGAGTGAAGGGAGGGGAAGTTCATCCATTGAATGTGGATTTTGCGGATTATCCTGATACGGAAGGTAAAGCCAGTAAAGAAATTGAATCAATAAAGACAGAGGACTATGCAATAAGAAAAGGTGATAGCCTTTGGAAGATTTCAAGAGATCGAAAGACTTCGGTTTCAATTCTAAGACAACTAAATGGGATTAGTGGTGATTTGATTAGAGAGGGTCAAGTGATCAAAGTGCCATTTGTTGAAGGGTTAGATTTAACAGAGCCACCCCCTAAGGAAATTGTTACAGAAGAGGAGCCAAAGGAAGTTGAAGCGAAGGCCCCTGAAGACTTGCTCAGTGATGATGGGAAAGAAGTTAAAACTAAAGAAAAGGAAGTGCCTGAACTGCTTCCGATTCCAGAAGTTGAGGATGATTTCATCTTACCTATCCCAGAGAAGCCATAGTTCCATTGAGGATAGTGGATTGTTTAAGAGGTTGGCCTGAACGGTAAAAGATAAATTAATGATTAAATTAATAATCATTAAAGATGTAAAGAGCTCCTAGCTTTCCATTTATTAAATCTAGGAAGTATATGAGGCGGTCGGTGCGAATATATTTAATTGGCTTTGGATCAGCTTCTTTAATTTTTGTTGCATCAGGTTGGTGGTTTTATTTTTCTGTGGCAAAGGGTAAATCTGATCCTACCGATAAGAATCCAAAAGTAATTTATCGCGACAAAGAGGTAGTCAAAAAAGTTTTGGTAAGAGAACCTCTTCCCAGTAAATTTGTTAATTATAAGAGTATTGATACGGCTCGGCTATGGAGCGGGATTGATTCAAATTCTTTAATGAATGTTACCCAAGGTGCATCCGCATCTGAAGAGAGGGCAGACAGGACAAGTTATACTTTTGATTTCAATGTTAATTTGCGGGTTCCGTTGCCGGTTAAAGATGCGCTAGATATCTTTTCTATTAATCAAAGCTTGAAAAAAATTGTCCCTGAGTTTGAAGACATCATCAAGACGGGAAAAGTTTCTGATTTTTACCACCAACTGTATGATTTGAAGGCCAAAAGATTACAACAGTTTTTGACCCGATTAAATGCAGTGCCTGATAGGCATAATTTCTATGACTGTGAGACGATACTTGAGTTAGTTCACCCAAAAACTAAGAGGAAGGTTCTATTTATTCAGAGTGATATGGATGTTGTTTCGGACGGATCTGATGGAGACCGGATGCCGGAATATGATCAATACATAGCAGAGTCTACGAATTACCAGCCCTTCACTAGTTACGGTTGGAAGAAGCAAACGGACCAGCCGAATCCATTGCTTAAGCGATGGGAAAATAAACTGAGCGAAGAAGTTAACAAAATTGAGCAGGGCAAATTGAGTTCTTCGAAAGTAAAGGCATCAAAGCAAAAAATTGAAACTTTGAGGCGTGAAATTTCTGATATGAAAGGGCGAAGTTTTTTGATCGCTCGTGCTGATCCATTCATTGTCATTCCTTCTTGGATGAGGTTATATGCGAATCAAAATGAATTCGCACCTTCTGTTGGCGATTACGTCGCAATAATTTTTGAAAGTAGAATTTTGCCAGCAATTATTGGGGACACTGGTCCAACATGGAAATTGGGTGAAGCGTCATTGAGGGTAGCTAAAGAATTAAATTCTAATGCAACTTCTTACAAGCGCCCAGTAAGTGACTTAAAAGTCTCATACTTAATTTTCCCCCAAAGTGCAGACTCACCTTCTGCGCCGGATATGGACATGTGGTTTGATAAAGTTCAGTCACTTTTAGGGGAGTTGGGAGGTCTTGGTGATGGGGTTAAGCTTTTTCGGTGGCCTGATTACTTTAATAAAAAAAAGCAGTAAAAGAATCAAATTTTTATAAATCATTTGTAAGAACCAGTGAGACAAGACTATAAGTAACTTACAAATCATAAAGCAATCACGAGATCATGCCAGAAGAGGAAGAGTCTAATCGCCCGAAACTAATAGTTCCGGGATCTGAAGGAAATAAATCGCAGAACCGTTTATTGGTTCCCCCATCGGATCAAGAAGCAGAATCTTCCTCGCCGAAACCTCAATTGGTGGCACCAATTGATCAAGCAGAGGAGCCCCAGGCAGAAGAACCCCAGGCAGAAGAACCCCAGGCAGAAGAACCC
>JAAZZC010000166.1 GCA_014239335.1 Verrucomicrobiales bacterium | reverse complement strand
GGAATGCAGTTTGATAAAGGTTATCTATCACCGTATTTCATAACTGATCCACAGACTCAGGACTGCACATTTGATGATGCTCTTATTCTTATCTTCGAGAAAAAGATTAGTAATCTGAAAGACATGCTTCCTCTCCTTGAAAAAGTAGCAAAGGCTGGAAAGCCTTTACTTATCATTGCTGAGGACGTTGAAGGTGAAGCTCTGGCAACATTAGTTGTCAACAGCATGCGCGGGACTCTCAAAGCAGCAGCCGTCAAGGCGCCAGGATTCGGTGACCGACGCAAAGCAATGCTCGAGGATATTGCTGTCCTAACCGGCGGCACATTCATCACAGAAGACTTGGGCATTAAGATTGAGGGACTTGGCATCAAAGAACTTGGTTCTGCGAAGCGCATCTCAATCGGTAAAGAAGACACCACAATTATTGAAGGTGGCGGAAAGACCAAAGACATTACAGGCCGAGTCAGCCAGATACGCAATCAAATCGAAGAGACAACGTCCGACTATGACAAAGAAAAACTTCAGGAACGCCTCGCTAAACTTGCTGGCGGTGTCGCAGTTATCAACGTTGGTGCTGCTACTGAAACTGAAATGAAGGAAAAGAAGGCTCGTGTAGAAGACGCACTTCACGCAACACGTGCAGCCGTACAGGAAGGCATCGTTGCAGGAGGTGGAACCGCACTAGTTCGTGCACAGTCTTCCCTCAGCAAACTCAAATTAAAGGGTGATGAAAAGACCGGAGTCGGCATCGTTCAAAGAGCCATCGAAGCTCCTCTTCGCCAACTTGCCGCCAACGCTGGTCGCGAAGGCGCTCTGATTGTTGAGAACGTAAAGAATGGAACTAAGGGCTATAACGTTGCCACTGACAAGTACGAGGACCTCATCAAGGCAGGGGTTGTTGATCCAACAAAAGTGACCCGATCAGCACTTCAAAATGCCGCTTCTATTGCTGGATTACTTCTGACTACAGAATGTTTAATCACAGATCTTCCTGAAAAAGAAGAGCCAGATGCCGGCCATGGACACGACCATGGAATGGGCGGAATGGGCGGAATGATGTAATTTCCAGTAAATTCTAAACATAATCACAAAAGGCACGTCATGAGAATGACGTGCCTTTTTTTGTCTTCACAAAACCCACAATTGTATCTCAATATATAAAAAATCGGGTTTTAACAATTTACCTGTTAATAATCTGTTAAGAATTTAGACAATGAAGACATTAATTACTTTAGTCTGACGCTTGGCGGACAACTCTAAAATAATCACATCAAGAAACTAATAAATCCATGACCAAAAAAGCTGCAAAAAAAGCAATAACCAAAAAGAAGGCCGCTAAGAAAGCACCATCCAAAAAAACGGACACCAAAGGTGACCTGCAAGCCGTAAAAGATCTCGGAAAAGCTAATGATCAACTCAGGGCTGAGCTGAGTAAGACCATCGTTGGCATGGATAATGTTATTGAAGAAACACTGATAGCAATTTTCTCACGAGGACACGCTTTACTCGAAGGTGTACCCGGCCTCGCCAAAACTTTGCTTGTTAGCTCAGTAGCTGAATGCCTTTCACTTTCCTTCAAGAGAATCCAGTTCACTCCTGACCTGATGCCTTCAGACATCACAGGTTCAGAGGTCCTTCAGGATGATCCTGTTTCCGGAAAGCGTCAGTTTCAGTTCACCAAGGGACCAATCTTTGCAAATATGATCCTAGCAGACGAAATTAACAGAACCCCTCCAAAGACACAAGCAGCACTCCTAGAGGCTATGCAGGAAAAGCAAGTATCGGTCGGCGGTGACGATTTTAAACTCGACGCACCTTTCTTTGTGTTAGCCACTCAAAACCCTCTCGAACAAGAAGGCACTTACTCACTTCCTGAAGCACAGCTTGACCGGTTCATGTTTAAAATTCATGTCGATTATCCAACATTCGATGAAGAGATTGAAATTATGAAGTCCGTGACATCAGGAGTACATAACACATTAAGTTCCGTTCTTAAAAAAACCGAGATCCTCAAGTTGCAGGACATCGTTTCAAGAATTCATGTCACTCCACATTTGTATCAATATGTTGCGACTCTAGTTCGCAACACTAGACCAGACGAAGACAATAAGATTGATGCCGTGAGGGACTATGTGTCCTGGGGATGCGGCCCAAGAGCTTGCCTCAACCTTATCACCGGAGCCAAGGCCAGAGCCGCTCTCAACGGTAACATCAATGTGTCCTTGGATGACATTAAAGCTCTCGCTAAGCCAGTCCTTCGCCACCGCATGGGATTGAACTTCCTTGCCCAGTCAGACGGAGAAACGACTGACTCAATAATTGAACAACTCATTGAAGTGACACCTGAGGGCGAAGAACTCCATGGCGCAGCATAAGAAAAAATACCTAGACCCTGAACAGCTCAAGCAAATCGGCAGCCTCGAAATCGTAGCGAGGCAAGTCGTAGAAGGGCTAAGAATCGGCTCACATAAGAGTCCTGCCAGGGGCATTAGTAGTGAATTTTCGGCCTACAGACAATACGTGGCGGGTGATGAAACTCGTCACATTGACTGGAAAGCCTATGCAAGATTCAATCGCTACTACATTAAGCAATTCGACGCTGAGACCAACTTCATTGCAAATCTGCTCGTCGATGGCAGTAAATCAATGACTTACGGTTCAAAATCAAATGGACTGACAAAACTCGAGTACGCCAAGTACATGGCAGCGAGCCTAGCTTACCTGACAGTTAATCAGGGAGACTCGGCCGGCGTGGGCATGTTCGATGGTGAACTTAATAATTACGTCAATCCAAAGAGCAACATGAGTGTCCTCAATGACATCTCAGATCAGCTAGAACTTCTGGAACCACGTCCACGCACAAATGTTGGGGGAATCTTGCACGACTTTGCTCACCGCATGAGCAAGAGAGGTTTTGTGATGCTCTTCTCGGACCTCTTCGATAGTATCGAAGAATTCATGAATGGCCTCAGCCATCTCCGATACGGCGGACATAACGTGATCCTCTTTCACATTCTGGATGACTATGAGTTAAACTTTCCATTGAGTGGAATGTGGAAGTTTTTGGGGCTCGAAGGTGAAGGTGAACTCGTGACTCAACCTGCTAGAATCAGAGAAAATTACCTCAAAGAGCTTGAGTCATTCATTGGTGAGATCAAGAGTGCCTGCGCGAAGAACGAAGTCGACTACGTACTAGTTAACACTAAAGATCCTATAGAGAAAACCATATCCGATTACCTGCTCCGCAGAACGGCAATGGCAAAAACTAGGTAAAAATAGAGTGATAAAAAGCCTGACAATAATCGCGTTTATTATCGCCGCAAACTGTCGCGTCTCTTCCGCAAAGGAAGCGGACGACCCCACCTCTACTCAATTACCAAACGGTGACCTTCTTATCACTGATTTCGAGCAGAAGGATCTCGGGAGAATGAGGGCATGGGGTTTGCAATTTCAAGGCGATGCATTCAATCGTGAATATAGTCATGGATCGAGAAAATTAAGAGCCAGAGTGGGCCGCTATGAAGGTAAATGGTTTTTGACTAGCGTGACGGAAAATCCTCAATCGGTCGGATCACTCACTAGTCCTCCTTTTCAGATACAGAAACCTTTCATCTCTTTTTTGCTAAGTGGAGGATCCTCAAAAACAAAGTTACAGGCCAACTTAATAGTTGAAGGGAAAGTGACCAGAACAGTCACCGGAAATGACTCGGATATTTTTGAATCCGTCAGCTTTGACGTCAGAGAATTTATAAATAAAGAAGCTAGATTTCAAATCATTGACAACGCGACAAGTATCTGGGGCCACATCAATTTAGACCAAATAGCTCAAACTAATCAATCTAAAGGAAAAAGAACGATCTCCAATCTCCCCGTTCTGCCAACACTCGATTCAGGTTTTGCTCAGCTCATTGATTCAGGAAAAAGAATAAGTGGGCCATTTAATCTAAAGGAAGGCAAAATTATCAATAACAAGAATGAATCAACACCATTCGAAAACACTTTAAGCATTTTCACTAACAAACCAGTCAAGTTTCAGGGAAATGCGGATTTTATCCGACTCAGAAACGGCGAAGTGTGGTACGGCAAAATTACAGGCATCGAGGACCAGAAAATTAACTTTCAAACCAGTTTCGCAGGAAATCAGTCCATTCCGTTAACCCAAATCTCGATGCTCGAATTTAATAAGAAAGAAAAGAGTCCTGATAACGGAACCCAACCAAACACATTGTACCGCCTTCAGGGAGAACCTATCCCAGGCAAACTAATCTGGATCAGAGAAAAAGACATCGCTATTGAAAGCTCCTTAGGAATCATCCCCATACCCAGACAAGGCATTCGCCGTTTTGTGGTCAGCAATCAAAGCTCACAAGACACTAATACCAGAGACGAGCTGGCACTAGCAGATGGGACCAGAATACGTGGTGATGTGATCATCGATGAGGCAGGAGATCATCTTTCCATGACTCATGACATTGTTGGAAAGCTTCGATTTCCCCTGAATGGAATCCACAGTCTGAAACGCAGACCTAAAAATGTCGCTTGGTTGTCCGACCTCAGAGCCAAGACATACAAGGCCATCGGTCCAATCATACCTCCACCATCGCCGAAGCTGATCAAATCTTTAAAATCCTCAATCACTTCGTTGAAGGTTAACCCCGAATCGCGGATAACCTATTCTGTTCCAGAACTGAGCCCTGGAAAAATCATATTCCGCTCGACCATAGCTCCTGGACAAGGAAACAGAGGTTCGGTGATCACTTCACTAGGCACGTTAGACAAAAATACGACAACTAACATTGATCCTGACTCCAAAGAACAGCTCATACAAATAATGATTGAGCCAGGATCAGAACTGGAGCTCAAAGTTAATTTTCAGGGAAGACTAATATTTCCCTGTGCAATTGAGCTGAGAGACGCGCACTTCGTGTCCTTATCTGCAAATCAAGAAACCACTCAAACCAAAACCAAAGGCACATAATTTAAATGTCATTCCTAAATCTATTTCCAGTATGGGGAACACTTGCTGCAATCGGAATAGCCGTTCCGATCATCATACACCTCCTTTACAGAAAGAATAAAAAAGAAACGGACTGGGCAGCAATGGAGCTACTCAGAAGAGCGCTCGTCGTCCGGTCAGGTCAAATCAGACTTGAAGACTTTATTATTCTTTTACTTCGTTGCCTAACATTACTATTACTTGCAGCCGCATTACTCAGACCAATCCTTAAGGATTCGTCACTCGTGGGTAACCAGAGAGTGGGAATGGTTGTTGCCATAGATGATTCTTTAAGCATGAACCATGGAGCCACTACAAGGTTCGAAACGGCCATCGAAAAGGCCCGAAAGGTCCTTGGAACAGCATCACCTGGAGACAAAGTCAGTATTGTTTTTCTAAATGAAAGAGAAATTGATGATCAGAAAAAAGTTCCTCTAAGAGCAGCCGACTATGACGCAAATAAGGTAAACGATGTTCTAGACGCAGCCAAGAGTTCGGGCGCATCCACTCATCAAAGCAACCTCGAAAACAGCATCCCTTTACTCAAGGAAATGTCTGATGAAATGAAAGCAGGCACTAAGGAAATTCATATCATCACTGATGCCCAGCAATCGGATTGGACTGGCCTATCAAGTGAAGCCAAAAACATGCTCGGTGAAATTCCCGCACAAATCTATATAATACCAGTAATCTCAGAAAGTGATGAGAACCGTAGCGTCACCTCCCTTAATTATGTTTCAGGCTCATTAAATAATTCAGGTGTAGCTAAGTTCGAGGCAACTGTTAAGAACCTTGGGACAAATGACGCTGATGCCGGCAAAATTGAATTTTACCAGGACAATACCCTTGTGAAGAGAGACATTCTGGGTACGATCGGGTCCGGTGAATCCAAAGTAGTTCCTTTCCTGGCAAATTATGAAAAACCAGGGGACCTCAGTATCACTGCGAAAATCACTAAGGACAGCCTCGGAGCAGATAATTCCCGCCACACTGTCGTCAATGTGCGTCCTCGGGTCCGTGTCCTTTGTGCCACTGACTCTATTGATGGTGGCCTAGGAACACAGAATAATGACCTCTTCTTCCTAGAAAACGCACTCAGATTGAGTAGCGGAGACGAAGAGAACGGAATTCAGGTCACTTCAGTTGATTCCTCTGACCTGACTCTGGAAAAACTTAATGACTATGACATCATAATTCTCGCAAACGTATCGTCACCTTCCGCTGAAATTGCAGAACGCTTGAAAGATTTCACCAGCGGCGGTGGAGGCCTCATTGTTTTTGCAGGTGAAAATATTGACCCTGAAAAATATGAGCAAAGTTTTGGCAATGATCAGGATAGTATATTGCCTGGAAAAATTGGCCCAAAGACCAGTGTTGGCGAGGAAAATCAAGACCTATGGACATTAGCATATCCTGACTCGGATCATCCACTTGCACGGGTCGTAAAATCCATGACAGAGGAAATGGTCAATTTAGCAAAAGTTAAAAGTATTATCAATGTCGAACCGTTACCGAGATCTCAGGTGATCCTGAGCTTAGTGGAAAACAATGCGCCAATTCTTATGTCAAAGACTGTCGGTGAAGGATCGGTCATTTTATGCGCGACAAGCGCTGACAGGTCATGGAGCGAACTGGTAGTACATCCTGTCTATGCTATCATGATACAGCAGGCCGCAACCACAATGACTAGCAAGCCTGACTCAAGATTAACAAGAATAAACAGGACCAAAGCGATCAGCATCGCAGGGACCCAACCAGCCAGTGCCTCAATCGGTAAATTGAGCCCCGATTCTGAGGGCACCGCAGATACGAAAAAGCCTTCAGTCCAGTTAACAGCGCTGACCACTGAAAATTTCAAAGCTGAAATTAAGGCAGAAGACATAAGCGAAAGTGGAATCTATCAGATCCTAGGACCACAGGGCTCAGTCCTCGGAGCCATCGCAGCCAATTCAGACCCATCAGAATCCGACGTGCGCGTGGTTGACCCTGATGTACTTAAACAAACAATAGGGGCAATGAAAAATATTGAAATCCTTGAAGGGGCGCCCGAGCAAAAAATTCAGAGTGATCGCAAAGGAAGTGATCTGACCACTTGGCTGCTTACTCTATGTATTATCTGCTTCGTAGCACAATCAATACTCGCAAAAATATTCACCAATAAAATTAGTAAGGGTGAGACAGACATCGCCACTTCACTTCAACTCAGTAACGTGGCTGCAGCCCGTAGAACTTAAGGAAAAGCTTACCAAAAATGTTAGAAAAAATTCTTGGCCTAGAAAGCGATCAGAAAATCGATTCACTAACAATCGGGTGGAGTCATGGAGCCGTCGTAGCGCTTCCTCTCATCATCCTTGCTGTTATTTTCTGCATTTATCTTTACCGGTCCGAACGTCAATTACCAAAAAGCAGACGCTACATAATGATGATTTGTCAGGGCCTTGCTCTACTCGTCCTCATTATCATTTTCATGGGACCGTTCGCTAAAATCACAAAGTTCAACTCCTACAAAAGGAATATGCTAGTCCTCATAGATACCTCTAGCAGTATGGCTACCAAGGATCAGAGAAACGCTAACTCCATTGAGGAAGCAGCGAGGGCCCTAGGAGAAATCAAGCAAAGTGAACCCTTTGATCCTGGCAAGGCAAACGAAATCCAAACCAAGATCGGCAATCCTAGCCGGATCGAACTTGCTGAAGCAACACTTGAAAATACTAATGTAATTAGTGACCTGAAGGAAAAATTTAATGTGAATATTTTCACTTTCGACAGTCAGCTCAAACCCATCAAACAAGACATAATATCAGCCGTGGCGGAGGAACTCGAGGAAACAGAAACCCCATCCCTCAACCTTGATCTGAACGCGCAAGGAGATAGCACCGAAATTGGGTCTGCAATTAATGAAGCGGTAGGCAAATTTGCAGGGAGGGAAGTGGCTGGAGTCATGGTCCTCAGTGATTTCATTTCCGTCAAAGGCAAGGACCCAGTCGAATCAGCTCGATCCCTATCCACTCAGGGAATTCCAATTCACACAGTAGCTCTTGGACTCCCCTCCCCACCGGACATTCATGTCAGGAAGATCATTGGGCCGGATGTCGTTTTCAAGGGAGACCGTGTCCCTCTGAGAGTTCAGATCGAGTCAAATGGGTACAATGAAAGGACCGTTAACGTTACTCTTAAAATAGATGGAACCGAACAACCTTCACAGCAAGTAAAATTGAAGGGCGGAGTCCAGTTCGCTGAACTGATATTCGTCCCCGAACAGGAATCAGGGACTGTTGAGCTAGAAGTTTCCGCTGCCGCATTCAATGATGAAACCACAGACAAAAACAATTCCTCCTCCCACAGCGTTAGGATCCTCGATGAAAAAATCAAGGTCCTCTATGTTGAGGGAAAACCAAGATGGGAATT
Source organism: Verrucomicrobiales bacterium (assembly GCA_014239335.1). Classification (GTDB taxonomy): domain Bacteria; phylum Verrucomicrobiota; class Verrucomicrobiia; order Verrucomicrobiales; family DEV007; genus EC70. Next base: position 2,002 of record JAAZZC010000166.1, on the reverse strand, counting down.
CCGCTACCTCCGATGGGTTCTACTAAGAGACCCAAGGCTTGATGTCAGATTTTTAATGACTGATGGAGATCCGGCTCTGGCAGGATCCTCTCCTCGCCACATCGGGGCTTTACCTCAAAATAAAGAAGACTTATTCAAGTATGACCTCATCATACTTGGAGACGTTCCAGCCGGTTACTTTAATACCGAACAGTTAGAACTCATTGATGAGCTTGTAAAGGAACGCGGAGGATCCCTAATGATGCTTGCCGGCCCTGTAGCAGCACCCACTTCTTATAAGGACACCGCAATCGCGGACATACTGCCGATTAAAATTGGAGCTGGAAGTTGGAACCCAGTCTCTAACGGCACCCATCCAGTAGTGACCTCGGCGGGCCGTCTCAGCCAATCCACCTCACTGTCATTGTCAGATGAAACGACTGATAGGATTTGGCAAAAAGTGAACCGCATGCATCGACTCCCACCAGTGGACGGAGCAAAAGCAGGCGCGACAGTTCTACTCACTCATTCCGGTTCACCTGATGGATTTGACCAGTACCCGCTCGTTGCATGGCAACGTTACGGTACCGGAAAGAGCCTTTTTGTGGGTACTGAGGATTTATGGAGAATGAGACTTGAGGTTGGTGACCGGTACCATGCAAGGTTCTGGGGACAAACCATTCAGTTCCTGACACTGTCAAGACTTCTTGGACAAAATAAACAAATCACCATCGAGACGGACCGGGCCAGTTTCAGTGAAGGCGACACTGTACAAATTTACGCTAATGTACTCACCGAATCTTTTGAACCTGTTACCGACATCGAAGAATACACGGTACTCATTGAACCTAAGGGCTCACCAGACTCTTCTGCCGAAATACAACTGAGCCCAGTGCCAGGAACTGATGGTCTCTTTTCAGGTGCTCATGTGGCAGGTAAGGACGGCGCCTATGTCCTTAGAGCGGGCCCTTCCGATGAGAGTCGAGCAAATAGTCCCGAATTTGAGGTGGCCACTATAAATCCAGAAGACAGGGAAACCGGATCCAGACCTGACATCGCAAAAGAAATGGCGGAAATTTCCGGTGGCAAGGAATTGAATCAACAGGCCATCTCCGGCTTCAAGGATGACTTTAATAGTGAAAAACCAAGAGATAACGAAGTGCAAATTATCGAAGAACTATGGGACAAGGAATTCCTATTCATCCTAGTACTCCTCTTTGCGGGGACCGAATGGTTCTTCAGACGCAGAGAGAACCTCGTATAAACTTTCCTTAAAATATAATGCAAGAAGGATATCAAATAAACATAGATGAAAAGCTCAAGGAAGCTTGGAGTGATGAGAGACGTTTCATCCATACCAGAGGCATCATAAGATCACTGATTTGGATCGTCTCATTAATAATAACAGATCTGATCGTGGATCTTTTGATCTGGAAAGGGATCGGTGACAATCAATTTGGTGAAGTCCTAATGGTTATCAATATTGGTATTATCTCCTTTGTCATTTATCGGGAATGGCTCCGGCATCTCAAACCATACGATGCTGTAAGAACGGCACTTCAGGTCGAGGCCAAAAATCCTAAATTATCCTCAATACTCATAACCTATACCGAACTCTCAGCCGCAGATTCGACCAGTAACACTTCGGAGGAAATCGTCCAGGCGATCAAGGAAAAAGCTAATGAACGGACCGAATCAATTAACTTTCAGGAAATTGTATCTTGGGACCAAATTAAAAAGATCTTTGCAATCAGTGCCGCAATTATAATCGTTTTCGTAGGGATAAGCTTCAATTGGACTGAACAGGTAGGAACTCTATTCAAAAGATTGACCTTACAAGGCTCTAACTATCCTACACAAACAGTCATTGGAAAAGTACACATCGAGGGGCAGGAAATGAAAGCCGGGAAACCTTACAAGGTTAAGTTCGGCGAGTCTCTGAACATTAAAGTGTTTACACAGGAAGTAACAGTTCCACTCGGCAAACTATATGTCAGAACCAAAGGTTCAGAAAAATGGCCAT
>JAAZZC010000042.1 GCA_014239335.1 Verrucomicrobiales bacterium | reverse complement strand
TAGAGCCCTTACTTACTATGAATATATTATTCTAAGGTCATCTATTATCTTAAATCATTACGAATATATGAAAACGTTTCCATTGATTGTAACTTCACTGATATTCATCAATCCTATCATTTCACTTTCAAAACCAAAGCTGCGGGTAGGTCATGCTCAAAAACCAGAACAGGCCTCAGCAGAACTGGAATCTATTAGGAAAAACACTAAGGACCTTGAGAATTGGAAAAAAAGAAAAGATACAGTCATAAAAGGAATCTTAAAAGGTGCAAAACTCACTGAACTGCCTGAACGCAAGCCACTGAACCCGCGCTATGTCAAAAAACAAACCCACGAATATTATACCACCGAAAATGTAGCCATAGAAAGCTCACCTGGACATTTCGTGACCGGGACCCTGTACCGTCCGACAAAATTCAAAGGCTTATTAGCAGGCATCCTGTGCCCACACGGACACGGAGGAAGATTCAATGCCGCCAGACAAACTCGGTGCGCGGTCCTGGCTAAGATGGGTTGTGCTGTCTTTCAGTATGACATGATCGGATACGGTGATTCGAAAGAGGTTGGCTGGGATCACAGGAGAACACCTGAAATTCTCAGAATGCAAACATGGAACAGTATGCGTGCTCTTGATTTTATCTTAGGTCTCCCAAATGTTGATTCAGAGAGGATAGGAATGACGGGGTGCTCTGGCGGGGGGACACAGACATTCATTCTCTCCGCACTGGATAATAGGGTCAAAGTTTCTGTGCCGGTGTGTCAGGTCTCTGCACATTTCTTTGGAGGTTGTGTCTGTGAGAGCGGAATGCCCATTCACTGGAGCGAAACCCATAAAACAAATAATGCGGAAATTGCCGCTCTAGCCGCACCCAAGCCTCAACTCATTGTATCCAACGGAAAGGATTGGACACTAATGACCCCCAGAACCGAGTTTCCATTCATTAAACATGTTTATGACCTTTACGGAGCAACGAACAAAGTAGAAAATGCACATTTCAAAAATGAGGGGCATGACTATGGCTTATCAAAAAGAATGGCAGCTTACCCTTTCCTTGCAAAGCACCTGAACCTTGATCTCAAACTCGTTAAGGGCAAGGACGGTAAAATTGATGAATCCTTTGTTAAAGTTCAAACACAAGAGGAGATGATGGTCTTCAATGGAAAGTATCCGGACAATGCAGTTCCTCCGAACACGCCGCTTCCCTAGAAATTAAGGCTTTACCCATGATGGGACCGTACCATCACCCGTCGACTCTCCTCCAAGTACCCAAGATAGGTTGAATTTTGCAACGGCCGATCCTCCCTTAGGACCACCTTCGAAATGGTGATAAATCATGCCTTCGGTCTTAGTGCCGGGTCGTCCTGATGTGATTGATGAATAGGCATGACTACCGGCAAAAACTAACCGTTTAATTGGCCAGGTCTTTCCGCCATCAAAGCTTGCCCAGACCGTTCCCTGCTTACGACCGCCTGCACTGTCACAGTTACTATAAATCAAAATATCACGGCCTTTAATGGCAAGGCGGGTCAGACCACCCATGCAACCATAATTTGTATTCTGTGGACCATCTGGAAGAACCTCACAGAACTTGAGATCATTCCAAGTCTTACCGCCGTCCTTACTTGTAGCGGTCCAGCGTCTCATAGGATTTGCACCCTCCTCGGCCCAATGACGCCTTGAATTGTAATAAATAGTACCGTCACTTAGTTCCGCTAAAGTGGCCTCTCCGGTACCATTCGCCGGAAAAGGGTCACTAGTGTTCCAGGTCTTTCCACCATCATCACTATAGATTGCGTTTGTATAGTGCTTAGGCCAAAGGCTACGGTCATTCTTGCCGGCGTACCAACGCGAGGGTCGGATCAGTCGGCCCTTGTGCTCGCCATGCCTCAAAGTAATCCCATGTTCATTCATGTGCATGGAGGGAGCATTTCCTTTTGAATCAGGTTTAATATTAGTGGGGATCTTCTGCCATGACTTACCATCATCACTGCTCTTGTAAATTGTAATGGTAGCAGGCGGATGACGATCCTCAATGAATGCGAAAATATCCCCGTTTGTTTCATTTACGGTCAGACCACCCGTTTGAAAGCCCGGCTTTGCAATAACAATTTCAGGACCCCATGTCTTGCCTCCGTCCTCACTTCGCTTAGCCCTGACGTGACTCGTCCCCCAAGTCGCCAAGACCGTTCCTTTCATTGTCACTACAATATTACCCATTCTTTCGCCTCTAAAAACCGGTTGAACATCAAGAGAAGATTTTCCAAGGAAAGCATCAATGGTTCCTTCTAACTTCTGTTCAGCAACTAAATTAAGAGCTGATGCGATCACTAAAATGAACGAGAAAATATATTTATGCATAGTAATTACTTTAAGTATCATTGAATAATTTTGGAAGTGTAAAAATAGTTCACTTTCCTTTGGGAGTGAATAGTTAATTGAAATGACTCTCTCTATTCCACTTGTTGGCCATCAATTCCTTATGCTAAAATGAAATAATGGTGTCTCCTAGGATAGCTAAAATAGCCTTTCTGTATTTTCTTTTACCTTTTCTAACTAATGCTAAGGCTAAAGAAGAGTGGTGGTCACTGTCTCCTGAAAAAATCCAAGAAACAGAGATTATCAAAAATAAATCGGCTCACTGGTCAATAAATGAAATAGACTATTTCATTTATGATAAATTAGCGGAATCTAACTTGTCGCCTTCCCCCAAATCGGACCCGCGCAAACTTATACGGCGAGTCTATTTTGACCTTATCGGATTACCTCCCTCACCTGATCAAGTGGAAGAATTTTGTTTATCACCTTCTGATAAAAAATATAACAAAATAATTGATGCCCTGTTATCATCTCCTCATTATGGGGAAAGATGGGGCAGGCACTGGCTTGACGTAGCAAGGTACGGGGAAAGTAATGGCTTTGAATATAATGAACCCCGCAACAATGCGTGGCCATACAGAGATTGGGTTATAAAAGCTTTTAACGGTGACATGCCTTACAATGAATTCGCTAAAAGTCAGATATGTGGTGACATCAAATACAAAGATCGTGGAGGCGATGCTGCAGTTGGTTTTTTGGTGGCTGGCATCCACAACACAGTATTACCTGGAAAAGAAATTCTTAAAAAACAGGCCCGAGCAGACGAACTCGAAGAAATGATAAGTGCTGTCGGCCAAGCCTTTCTGGGCATGACTCTTCATTGTGCAAGATGCCATGATCACAAAGCTGATCCAATAAGTACAAAAGATTACTATGCATTCGCTGCAAATCTTAGTGGCGTATACCATGGTGAAAAAAAAAGATCAAAAGACGCCAAACAAAAAATTTTTACCGTATTAGCAAAAGACCCTGGCCTAATGAAAATTCATCTGAGGGGAAATGTAGCAAGTCTCGGAGAAGAGATCCTTCCCGGAAGCATTCCTAGTATCGGTGGGAAAGAAAATGAGTTTCAAATCAATTCAGATTCAAAAGATTCAGAGCGCCGATCCAAACTGGCCGATTGGATAACTAGTGAAAGAAATCCACTCTTTTCAAGAGTCGCAGTAAATCGGATTTGGGCATGGCACTTTGGAAGGGGCATTGTAAATACTCCGAATGACTTCGGTGCTAATGGAGCAACACCAACTCATCCTAAACTTCTAGATTGGCTCGCTATCAGATTTCGAGAAGAGGGTCATTCAGTGAAATATCTTCATCGCCTGATCATGAATTCAGCCACTTACCGGCAATCCTCAGTAACAAGAAAAAAGGCATATGAAGTTGATGCCGATTCAACACTATTGTGGAGATTCCCGCCCAGGAGAATTGATGCCGAATCGCTAAGGGATTCCATATTAATGGTCTCAGGAACACTTAACAGAAGGGCCGGAGGCCCTGGATATAAAGATACGAAAGAAGAACATTTTAACGCCGGAAGATATTATATAGCAATGGACCCGGTCGGCGAAGAATTTGATCGGAGAACTGTTTACAGATTTTCTCCAAGAGGAGGCAGGCCGTCGATACTCGACGCGTTTGATGCCCCGAGCCCCTCATCCAGTTGTCCCCAACGCCAGACAACAACTACTCCTGCACAAGTACTTAGCCTAACAAACAGTTCATTCGTTTTGCGAAAAGCAAAGCAATTCTCTGAACGGCTTGAAGCTGAATCAAATTTTATCGACAAAGAAATAATTGATAGGGCCTGGGGAATTGCCCTCAACAGAAAACCGGACACCAAAGAGAAAAAAATTGCTATGAGAATTATCCAAGAGGAAGGACTGATGGTGCTTTGTCGTACACTGTTTAACTCCAGTCAATTTGTCATAATTGAATAATCCATGCACGACTTAAACAACATATTATTAAGTAAGCGGCACTTCATGAGCTGGTCCATGGGAGGCATTGGAAGCACGGCACTAGCAACAATGCTAAAGTCCGATCTGACTGCTAATACAACGCATTTTTACCCTAGAGCAAAAAGAGCAATTAACATCTGTCTAGTGGGCGGGCTGAGTCATATAGATAGTTTTGACTACAAACCCGGACTCGAAAAATTTCATGGGAAATCACCACCTGACAAGACAAAAATCAACGTTTTCTTTAATAAAGTAGGACTAATAAGAAAGCACGACTGGACTTTTAGAAGGCGAGGACAGAGCGGGCTCTGGATATCTGACCTTTTCCCTCACATTGCCAAGATTGCTGATGAGTTAACCGTCATCAAATCGATGCACTCGGACACAGGAAACCACACACCTGCACTATTCATGTGCAACAGCGGTTTCATGACAAACGGTTTTCCTTCACTCGGAAGCTGGTTGTCATATGGACTTGGTAATGAATCGGATTCATTACCAACTTTTGTAGTGATACCGGACAACCGTGGGATGCCGAGCGGAGGCGCCGATAGCTGGAGTAGCGCCTTTTTGCCAGCAGAACACCAGGGAATAACTTTATCAAATAAAGCATCCAGCACGATTCGGGATCTATTCCCGGATAAAAATAAAACAAGGATTAATTCTGAATCCTCAAGTTCTCAACTTCTCAAATACATGGCCAAGAAACAAATAGATGAGTTGGGAGGATCTGACCCTATTCTTGAAGCAAGGTTAAAGAGTTATGAACTTGCAGCAAAATTACAAACTGCTATTCCTGATATCGCAAATATTGAAAGCGAGCCTGTTTACATCAAAAGACTGTATGGATTAGGTCAAAAACCAACGAACGAATTTGCTAGAAGTTGCATACTGTCAAGGAGACTCCTCGAGAAGGGTGTGCGGTTTGTTCAACTTTACTCAGGAGGACCTTTAGGCGGAAAGCCAAGAACAAGCTGGGATGGGCATGAGTTAATGATACCTAACCATGAAAGAGAAGCAGCCAGAATAGATAAACCAGTTGCAGCACTTATAAAGGATTTAAAAATGAGAGGTATGCTGGAAGATACCTTAATAACTTTTACAACTGAATTCGGCAGAACTCCATTTACAGAGTCCGCTCCAAATGATCTAGGGGGCGGAAGAGATCATAATAATGCTGCCTTCTGTGTCTGGGCAGCAGGTGCTGGGCTTCGACCTGGAATGTCATACGGAAGCACTGATGAAATTGGTTATGCAGTACATGATAAGCCCGTTAGTTGGCATGACTTTCATGCCACATTATTGCACCTCTTCGGAATCGATCACACCAGACTGAGCTTCTACCATAATGGAATTCAAAGAAGACTCACTAATGTCCATGGAAATGTCCTCAATGAAATTATCGCTTAAATTAATTTTCTGTCTAATAGTTCAATATTTAATTACTAATTCACTAGTAATTGGGAAAACTAAAAAACCTTGGAAATTACATACCATTGATAAGAGCTCCCAAGGAGCTGACGGCGTCAGGCTCCTTGACGTGAACAGCGACGGCCTAATGGACATTGCTACGGGATGGGAAGAGGGCGGAATCATTAGGGCTTACCTACATCCGAAGAGAGGACAAGAAAAAAAAATCTGGCCCGCAGTCACTGTCGGTGAGGTCAAGTCGCCAGAAGATGCTGTCTTCATTGATATCGATAAGGATGGAGCCGTGGACATAGTCAGTTCCTGCGAAGGCTCTACTCGTTCCATGTTCATACACTGGGCACCTCAATCAGGAAAAGACTACTTAGATCCAACAAAATGGCAGACCGTTGCGATACCAGTTACCAAAGGGAAACAATCATGGATGTATGCGCTCCCCATGCAGATAGACGGAGTAAATGCTGACGATCTAATTGTAAGTTCCAAGGGCAATGGAGCTTCAGTGAGCTGGCTTCAAGCTCCGAAAGACCCTCATAATCTAAATGCATGGAAACTTCATAAGTTACAGGATGCCGGATGGATAATGTCATTAATCTCAATAGACATGGATCAAGACGGTCATAAGGATGTCCTAGTCAGTGACCGCAGAGGGCCAAATCGGGGCGTGTACTGGTTAAAATATCCAGGGCATAAAGAAGCTAAAAACCTCAATCAATGGTCAAGGCACAACATTGGGGGGTCTGATAAAGAAATTAAATTCATCTCTACTGGTGACCTTGACGGAGACGGTTCAATTGATGTGATCGCCATTGATACAAGATCCGTGATCTGGTTCCAGAAAACAACTAAAGGATGGAAAGAATATATTATACCCTTACCAAAGGGAGTCGGTGGAGGTAAGAGTACGGCAGTTTGCGATGTTAACAGCGATGGAAAAAAAGATATCGTTTTCAGTTGTGAGGGAGCCAAAGGAGAACTGTCCGGAATGAGGTGGCTCTCGTGGACAAATTCACCTACCGAAAAAATATGGAAAGATTATGAAATTGCCGGAGAACCAGGAATTAAATATGACCGGGTTGTCATGCATGACATTGATGGGGACGGCGATCTTGATGCTCTCTGTTGTGAGGAACGGGACCAGTTAGGAGTTTTCTGGTATGAAAATCCCTACATGAACCCCTGATTTAGGGATTTTATTTCTTTTTGCGTCCAACTAAGTCGGGACCAAATTTATTATCAAACCCAACATTAGGAACCCAGCTCAGAGTAACGTCATCCCTGGTAAATTTAAACTTCATCGTAAAGTTAAATGGAGTTTCAATAGCGCAGACTTTCACATTCAGAGTGTGACCTTCTTCCCATCCGTATGATGCTGCTAGCGGTCCATTTTTTAAATCAAATACTAGACCATTAGGAAAATCAGATCGCCCTCTAACCCACAAGTTATGACCTGCAGAAAATTCAATCTTCCAGTCATCTCCAAGTAAGGTAACCCTGATTGGGTCCTGATGAGAATCCTGATTCAATTCTAATGCATCTAAATTCAAGGAGTTCGATCCTAAGCTGTATCTGGAATTAAGAAAAACTTCCTCCGATTCAGTTGTAGCATTACCAGCGACTCCATCAATTTTGAGACGTTTTAAAATCTCCTTTAATGGAGAAATGTTACTATTATTTTTTTTATTTGGATCTATCAGACAAGCAGGTAAAAATTTATCCCATACAAGATTTAATATTCCTGCCATATCATTTTCCCCGCTAGTAATTGCAATGACTGCATCTAATTTTGGCAATACTATGCAAAATTGGCTGAATAGCCCGTCACCTCGGTAAGAATCAAATCTGCACCGCCAAAATTGAAAACCATAGCCTTGGCTCCAGTCATTATTTGGGTTATTCCCATTGGAAACCTGCTTTGAAGTGGCCATATCGACCCACCCATTCTTTATAATAGTCTTTTTACCCCATTTTCCTTTTTGAAGATATAATTGCCCGAGCTTTGCTATGTCTTCAGTTCGCAACCTTAAACCATAGCCACCGAGTGAGATGCCTTCAAAATTTTCACGCCAAAAAGGATCTGTAATGCCAAGCGGTTCAAATAGGCGAGTCCGAAGATAATCCACAACTTTCTGCCCTGTCACTTTCTGAACAATTGCAGATTGAATGAAAGTGGCAGGGGTGTTGTATTTAAAATGTGTTCCAGGCTCATGTGCTATCTCAGTATCAAAGAATGAACGGACAGACATTTCACTTGCCTTTAGAGAAGGTTCTTTCTGATGACCGGTTGTCATTGTTAGCAGGTCACGGACCCGCATAGTTTGTAAATTTTTCGATGGTTTATCAGGTAGGTCATCTGGGAAAAAATCCACCACCAAATCGTCAATAGAAAACCTTTCTTCCTGGACAGCGATCCCTACTGCAGTGGAGGTGAAAATTTTACTTAGAGAAAAAAGCATGTGTTTGTCTTCGGCTTTATAAGGAGACCACCACCCTTCACTTATAACCTTACCATTACGAAGAACCATAATGCTGTGTATTCCTTCGAATTTAGTATCTAAGGACTGAATAAAATCCGCTAAAATATTAACATCAACATTTTCAGATGCAGGGTCACCTCGAGGCAATCCCTTCGATTCTAATGGGTCTTCTTCAGAAAATATTTGATGTGGAAAAGAGCTCCAAAGCAGAAAGAAAAACAGCACTTTAAAGCACGATAAATTAATAGGATCTATTCTCATAAACAGAATTTGGTGAAGGTTTAAATGCGCAGACTAATTTTTTCAAGATACTTAATTAATAATCAAGCGAACTATAGAATTTATGTAACTAGAGATAATTACTAACAAAACCGAAAGGAATCCTTTTACTCCAGTGAATCATGCTTGAGTATTTTTCTCAAATTGTTCAATATAATGCCCCCCAATAAAAACCACCTTATAAAACCGGTATTCAGAGTACATGAATTAAATGCCTACCTTTCAAAACAGCGACATCGAAGCATATCACAAAGACGGATTCGTTTTCGAAAGAGGTATTTTTAGTCCAGAAGAAATAGGACTGCTAGGTGAAACGGCCCGCAATGATCATGCGATGGATAAGGCTGCATCCAAAATGGACGATGGCGAAGGCAATGACGTGCGCTTATCGTTATGGAACCATCCGGGCAATGGAATTTATGGAATGATTGCGCGCTCTGAGAGAGTCGTTAACAGAATAGAACAGTTACTGGAAGACGAGGCCTACCATTACCACTCTAAAATGATACTCAAAGATGCTAAGGTCGGTGGAGCATGGGCATGGCATCAGGATTATGGTTATTGGTATCAGAACGGACTCCTATTTCCCAACCTCTGCAGTGTGATGATAGCCGTTGATGAGGCCACTGAAGAAAACGGATGTCTGCAGGTCCTGAAAGGATCGCATAAAATGGGTCGCATTAATCACATTCTCTCAGGTGATCAGGCAGGAGCGGACAAAGAACAAGTTGAGGAAGCAAAGAAGAAATTAGAGTTAGTACAATGCACAATGAGTGCCGGTGATGCCCTGTTCTTTCACCCAAATACACTTCACTGCTCAGCTGCTAATCTTTCTGACAAATCGAGATGGGCTCTAATTTGCTGCTATAATGCAAAATCAAACAACCCATACAAAGAATCTCACCACCCCTCATACACAAAGCTAGACAAAGTGACTGATGATCAGGTCCTCATTGTGGGTCGTGACGAAGCGATACGATCAAATGCTGAATTTGCAAATCTCGTCGAGGATGATAAGAGCGCAAAAAGCCTAGAAAACAATTAACTAAAACTCAATTAACTAAAACATGAAACTTGGAATCATAAACAGCGCTTTTGGACAGGCAGGAGTCGATACGAAAACGGGCCTCGAACACATCTCGCGGATAGGCTTTGATGCGGTCGATATCTTCACGGAAGCAATGACTATTGCCGAAGATGAAGTCAATCTTATCAAGACCACTTGCGAAGAGAATAATCTTCCAATCACATCGACCGTGGTCGTCTCAGCGGGCCTGATCGATTTTAATGATCCTGTCAGAGACTACCATATAAACAGAGCTAAGAAATTTCTCGACCTAGCAAAGAAATTTGATTCAAAGAACCTCCTCCTCGTTCTTGGAGAATATATTTGGCAACGCGAAGTCATTCCACCAGAAGCCCAGTGGGAATGGGGCATCGAGGGAGTCAAAGAGCTGGGTCAGTATGCCGGTGAACTTGGTCTGGACATTGCCCTGGAACTGGAACCTTTCAGATTGAGCCTGCTTAATAGTATACCTGAAATGGTTCGGTTCATTGATGATTGCGCAATGCCAAACGTCAAAGCCAACATTGATGTGAGTCATTTGGTCCTTGCAGATACGTCCCCCGCAGAACTAGAAAAACTGAAAAATAAAGCCACGCACGTCCATATCAGTGACTGTGATGGAAAAGTTCACGGTGACTTACCACCAGGAAGAGGAATCGTTAAATTCGCTCCTTACCTGCAAGCCATCAAGGAACTGGAATTTGAAGGCACTGTTTCAATAGAGCTCGAGTACTCACCTGATCCGACAAAGATCGTGGAATGGGTCGAGGAAGCCTACAACGCAACAAATGATCTCATGCAACAGGTCGGACTTCGCGACTAAAATTATCTAAATAGAAACCACTTAATTAAATGAAACTATTTTTATTTTACAGCCTCTCCATCTCTCTCATAATCTCAGCTATCACCCATGCTGAGTTGGTAGGTTATTGGAAATTTGACGGGGACTTTACTGATTCATCGGGGAACGGTAATGATGGAGAACTCTTTGGTGGATCGAGCTATTCTGACTCTGTACCCGATACTTTAGGGAATGGCCAGTCAGTGGCCTTTGATGGGACAGTGGGGACGTACGGAAGCATTAACCATGGTGAAGGAGGAATCGCAATTACGACCGTTCCTTCTTATACGGTGTCAATGTGGGTTCAGGCCGATGGAACGATAGATAATGCTGATGACCGAATCTTCTCCGAGGCGATATCGACTGATAATAATCCTCTCTTTAATATGGGAACCAAAGATAATGGAGCTGACGGTACTGTTGATCTTTATGTGAGGAACGGAGCCCAGACGGGTCACCAGTACTCAAATGGGGAAGCGTTCGACGGTGCCTGGCACCATCTCGCGTGGGTCGATAATGATGGGATTCTTGATCTTTACATTGATGGCGTCTTCGATAAGCAGTTCGATCACAGCGCGATCGGCGCATTCACTCCGGACACGACTACCATTGGTGGAATTCTTCGTGCCTCTGACTGCTGTAACTTTACTGGAAATATTGATGATCTGGCCATTTGGGATGAGGCATTATCCGAGAATGATATCGCTGCTCTTGCCAGTGGGGCCATGTCTCCTGGAAGCCCTTCAGAAGATGATGATGAGGACGGGTTGCCTGATGCTTGGGAGGAGAAGCTCGTTGATAACCTTGAAGATCTTAATGGTTTAGGTGCCGGACCCGGACCAGGTGCAGGGACAGGTGACTTTGATGGGGATGGATTAACTGATCTGGATGAGTATGAAGAAACGAAGACCGATCCGACTAAGGCGGACACGGACGGTGATGAACTTGAAGACGGGGTCGAGACTGATACAGGGACATATGTGAGTGCCACGAACACGGGCACTGACCCAAGGAACGCAGACACGGATGGTGACGGTCTCACTGATGGAGTCGAAACGAACACCGGGACATTAGTTGATAACGATGATACCGGGACTGATCCTAACAATGCAGACACGGACGGTGACGGGTACGATGACGGTGGTGAAATTGCTGAAGGGACTAATCCTATGGACTCGAAAGATCCTCCGGCACCTACCCTTGGAGATTCCTTAGTGGCTTACTGGCCACTTGACGGGACTGACGGGGCGAGCACGCCTGACCTTGGACCGAATCGATATGATCTTAATTTGGTGAGTATGGACACGAGTAATTTTGTCAATGATGAGGGGCGCGCAGTTGCTTCGTTTGATGGCGTGAGCACGATGTTAGTCCACAATAATGAGGAGGACGAAGAGCTTCCGATCAATCAGTTCGATTTCTACACAATTTCCTTATGGGTTAAGATTACGGGAGCGGGTCAGAATGATCTGCGTTTCTTTTCAGAAGGATCAACCGCCACTGGTGATCCTCTTTTTAACCTTGGAACTAAAAACAATGGAGCAGATAACACGGTTGACCTTTATTTGCGGGACGGAGGCACTCCTAATCATCAATTTTCAGTCGGTGAACCACTTGATGGGGAATGGCACCATTTAGCTTATACTTATGACGGGATAGCACAAAAAATTCAGCTCTTCATAGATGGTGTTCTTGATAAAGATGATTGGATTTTCAAGGCGCTCACGAGTCCCCTCGATACGACAACGATCGGAGGGATTCTCCGTGCGGCTCCGAGTCATTGGGTTAATGGGCTCGTTGATGATGTCTCTTTATGGAAGGCCGTGTTGCCGCAAGATCATGTGACTGATCTTGCCAATGGAATGGATCCGCTTGGTCTTGCCGGAGGAAGTCAGTTCAGGATCACTGATGTTACTCGTGATTCTGAAGGCAATATAACATTTAGTTGGAATTCAAGAATCAATGCATCTTATGGCATTTGGGTCAAAGCGGATCTGATGGGCGAGTGGGAAGAACTCGATGATGGGTTCCCTTCAGAGGGAGAAACCACAGGATTTGAATATCCAGTCGGGTCCAGTCCTGACCCTGCAGTTTCCAGAAAGCTCTTTTTCCGTGTGACGCAAGGTGATTCTTTGTAGGCTCTAACCTAAAAATTGAATAGAGAAAAATCTCTTATGCCTATAAGGTTCAAAACTCTAGTTGGAATTATTTTGGGTTTAAGTATGATACGGATCGGATCCGATCATCTCATTCGGCCTGAAATATTTGACTCAATTGTTCCTAATTATTTGGGTTTCCCACGATTCTGGACAATAGCGAGTGGAGTCTTGGAAATTATTCTTGGGATAGGAATTATATTACCCGTTTACCGTCAATCGACAGCCCGTTATTTTACGTTTTTTTTAGTGTGTGTTTACTTGGCCAATTTAAACATGTGGCTGAACGATGTGCCTTTTAATGGCACGTTGCTTAGTTTAAAAGGCCACATCATCAGACTGTTTGCTCAGCTGATTCTAATTTGTATTGGTCTTTGGTTGGCTGGGATAATAGGCAAAAAAACTAAAAAAACCAAATCCATGGCCTAGAGGATATTAAGTTTTCAGTTATATCCTTAATGCGTGTTTCAGTACTTGATTAGGGATTAATAATTGTAATAATTCATTCTCAATGAAAAGAACAGGATCCTTTCCCAGACTCATCTCATTAGTCGAGTCCAAGTCATTTACGTGCTCGGTTATTTCTGTTATTCTTGTGGCGGCGGTTCTTGTGGGTATGGAGACTTCAAAATCCATCATGGGCCGACACGGATCCCTTATCCATTTCTTGGATTCGGTCGTTTTATATATCTTTGCAGCTGAGGCTTTGCTGAAAATTCTATCTCACTGGCCGCGCCCGGCTAATTATTTTAAGGACGGTTGGAATGTTTTCGATTTTTCAATTGTTCTTATATGTTTCATGCCCTTTGATGCGGAATATGTTGCCGTGCTTCGACTCGCTCGTGTCTTACGTGTTCTTCGACTCTTAAGCATTGTTCCAAGGCTTCAAATTCTGGTAGTGGCATTATTGAGGAGTATTCCGTCCATGTTTTACGTGACGGTTCTTCTTTTCATACTTTTTTATATTTATGCTGTCCTCGGAGTGATGCTTTTTGGAGAAAATGACCCTAAGCATTATGCGACGCTTGGTGATTCAATGCTGTCCTTGTTCAGGGTCGTGACTCTGGAAGACTGGACCGATATTATGTACATTAATATGTATGGGGCAGACAAGTATGGGTATGAGGTTGCAGAAATGGCACGGTACCCTGACATCAAGCCTCAGGGATTGCTCATTACTTCAGTGATCTTTCACGTGTCTTTTGTTCTCTTTGGGACAATGATAATGCTGAACCTTTTTATAGGTGTGATCATGACCGGTATGCAGGAGGCTCAGGAGGAAACTGCGAAGATGAATAGTGCTGATAAGGACTCCGGTTCTAAGTTTGGGGACTATAGTGCATTAGTTGAAGAAATGAGCAATCTCGAGGATCAGGTCAGGTCAATGAAGAATAAACTGGCTGATACTTCTGCAGGTGAAAGAGGTAAATAAATGAAGTGGAAATTCGTTGTTGTCGGGAAACCTTCCCTCGAATACGCGAGGATAGGAATCGAGGAGTATCTCAAGAGGTTACGACGATATTGCAATGCAGAGTTTATCACGGTTAAGAACGGTTCACCCGAGGAGGAGGGGGGACGACTCATGAAGGCCAGTGAAGGTGCTTTTAGGATCGTTTTTGATGAACGAGGTGAACTGATTGACACGAGAGGGTTGTCTAAAAAAGTGAGTTCGCTTGAAATGGATGGCTCCTGTAAATCAGTGGCCGTTCTAATCGGAGGGGCAGAAGGCCATGATGAGTCTGTGCGCAATGCGGCCGATTTATTAATTTCATTTGGGCGCCTTACCCTGCAGCATGAGTTGGCTCTTGTCGCTGCTGTTGAACAGATATACAGGGTCCACACACTGAAGCGTGGAGAGCCTTATCATCGGTAATTTTATATTCGAAGAAGACTCCCCGAGAGTTGTTTTGTCAGGACCTGAATTGCTTTATCTAGGATCGGATCGGTCCCTGCCTTGAAAGGAAGGTGAAATAATACGTTAACGTCAGGAACGGCTCCGCGCCCTTCGAGTTTCTGATTTTTCATGAAAGGAAGAATTTCTGAATCTCCGCGTTCATTCGGTATCATTAGTTTTGCACCGCCAGGCAGATCAAAAAAATTCGCGGGGAGCACGGCTCCAGCCGAGGTTTCCCCTATCAGTGTCACGTGGGGGTTTCCCTGCAGTCGATGAGCGAGCATTTCCTTGGCACTTCTTGCTTCTCTATCTATGAGAAGAGCGATGGGTCGCTTCTCATTTTTCAAGGTTCTGGCAATCATATTAATGACCATGACCTTTCCTCCTCTTCCCCTCAGATCGATGGTTAATGCTTTGGAATTTTGCAGTTCTTTTTTTAACGCATTTTTTAGGATAGAAGCGGTTTCTCTGGACATGAAGTCCCATAGATGGATGTAACCGATACTGTTCTCTTCTCCTGTGGGGATATTGCGAATACTTTTTCTGACAGAATCAGGCCCGTTCAAAGAGGTGTTCACGGTCATTTTAGCTGATTTCACAGGGCCGCCCTTGGTCCTACGGAAACCGATAATGATCGTTTCGTCACGGTCCACTTGGGTGGTGTATATTTTCCGATGATCTTCATAACCCGCAATTGTTTTTCTTGGAGACTCACTGAATTGGGTTCCATTGACTGAAAGTATCTCGTCTCCTATCAGGAGTCCGGCATCACGTGCCGGGGATCCGTGCATCATGGATCTGATAAAATATTTTTGCTTATCATCCATTTCAACTAATTGAAAGAAGGCTCCGAGATGAAAGTGCTCGCCGTTACCGAAGAGGTTCTTGGATACCCAAGGAGTAATAATTGCGGTATGTGAGAGTTTGAACAGATCAATAATTTTGTTCATACCTTCATAGGTGCCTTCGCGGTTCGCGTTTTTATATACGGCTTTGGTGAGTCTCTCTTCTAGAGGGAGTCCATTGATTTTCATTTTTGAAAGACCTTTTTTAAAGAGTCTGTTTCTGGAAATGATTCGGTTTATTTCTTTTGCGTCCCGGATCAGTAGAGGGTCAAGATTTGCCCTGAGGTCTAGCTCTGACCCGTCCCTCAATACTTGTACAATGGTTGGTTCGGGTTTGAGTCTCCTCAAGTGATCAGCGAGTGAGATTCCCTTCGAATCGAATCGCCAATCTCCAACCCTGACAATGATGTCATCCTTTTCTATCCCGGTCCGTTCTGCAGTTCCTCCAGCGAGTACCTCATCGACCCGAAATCCGTTCGCGATCTCCTTGATGCGAATTCCTAGATAAGATCCCTGATGAGGAGGATTAAACCGTGTCTCGTCCTCTGCTACCGTGATGGCGATAGAGAATAGAAGGAGGCCAATGATAGTGGGCAAGTGCCTCACTTGGTTTTTTTGTTGTTTTGCTGTTTTTTTTGCTTGGGCTTTTTCGGCGCTCTCTTGACTGGGCGGGTATCCTCAGGAACTTTGTATTGAGTTCTTAATTGTGCGAGTTCCTCTTTGAGTCTCTTTACGGTGTCTTTGTATTCAGGCTCAGAGTATACGCTTTTGAGTTCGTTTGGGTCCTTTTCAAGATCAAATAGTTCCCAGGCTTTGACGTTATAAAAGTTAATGAGTTTATACCTCTCTGTCCTGATTCCGTAATGGCGTCTGACTGAGTGGGCTCCCGGAAATTCGTAATAGTGGTAGTAAAAGCTTTTCCTCCAATCCTTAGGCGTTTTGCCTTCGAAGACCGGGACCAGTGATCTTCCTTGCATTGGATTGGGAATCTCTTTGACTCCCGCAATGTCGAGAAAGGTCTGAGCAAAGTCCAGATTGGAAACTAAGTCTCTATTGACGGTGCCTGCTTTTATTTTTCCGGGCCAACGTGCGACGAACGGAGTCTTGAAACTCTCTTCGTACATCCATCTCTTGTCATACCATCCGTGCTCGCCGAGGTACCATCCCTGGTCAGATGAGTATATGACTATCGTGTCTTCTGCTAGGCCGCTCTGGTCAAGGTACTGAAGGATTCGTCCAATGTTATCATCCACGCTCGCTACGCAGCGAAGATAATCCTTCACGTATCTTTGGTACTGCCATTTGATTCTTTCCTTGCCTTCGAGTTTTGCTTTTGTGAAGGCTTCGTTTTTTGGTTTATAGGCGGCGTTCCAGGCTTGTAATTGCGCGGTCGTGAGGTTCCTCGGCTGATTGAGTTTCAGGTCATTTGCAGAAAGATGATTCGCAACTGTCATGGCCTGAGTGGATGCGGCTATTGTCCTTCCTTTGTAATCGTCCCAGAAAGTTTCAGGATAAGGCATTTCAATGTCATCGTACAGGTTCAGATGATCGGGCCCAGGCTGCCAGTTCCGGTGAGGTGCCTTGTGCTGGCACATGAGCATGAAAGGCTTGTCCTTGTCCCTGTCTTCTTTGAGCCATTCGAGAGTAAGGTCAGTGATGATGTCTGTAGTGTAACCTTCAATTTTGTTAGTTCCCTCTACGCTTTTCATTGGCGGGTTATAATAAGGTCCTTGTCCCAGAAGAACTTTCCATTTGTCAAATCCTGTAGGATCACTCTTCAGGTGCCATTTCCCAAAGATGGCTGTCTGGTATCCTTTTTTTTGTAAGAGTTTTGGAAATGTCTGTTGTGATCCGTCAAACCGATCACCATTTGTCATGAAACCGTTCAGATGACTGTGTTTTCCTGTCAGAATGACGGCGCGACTGGGCCCGCAGATAGAGTTGGTAACGAAGCAATTTTCGAACCGTATTCCCTCCGAAGCGATGCGATCGATGTTGGGTGTTTTATTGCGATTTGATCCATAAGCACTGATTGCTTGGTATCCGTGGTCATCCGTGAAGATGAATAGGATGTTAGGTCTTTTTGCGGATGTTAAGCTCGTGAAAGCTAACGTGAAGAGGAGGATATATAATTTCATTTTTGCTATGAGGGCTTGGCTAAAAATGAAGTCTAACCATTCAACGCGTGATGATCTATGCATTTATTGTAAAAAATCATTGAGGTCGAGAGAGGATTAATTAAAGGAGCCTAATAATTTTTTATCAGTGAAGTTATTGTACTGAAGAAAAGTAATATGCAGATAATTACCAATAATTGGATTTTGAGACTTTCAGAGGTTCTAAAAATACTTTTGTTTCCTTTAGCATTTTATAATGAATCCTCTGGAACAAAGCTCCATAAGGAATAGATTGATCAGATGAAACGGCATTTTTTAGGTTCTTTTTTTGTTGGGTTTGCTTCTTTAGCAATGTCTCAGCTTGCTGTTCTTGGTCAGGCTTTCCCTCCAACAAAACCACCAAAAGATATTAAGCCTGTTAAGATTTCAGAGGAAGAATACAGGATCGGAAAACTTTCATTCAATCCGAAGACCAAGGAACTTTGGTTTCCTTGCAGAGTGAATCAAAATGAAGTGGTCCTTGAATTTGCAATTTGTGATGAGTTTCGTGGCAAGTTACATGAGAGTCTTCTTTCAACGAAAGTCACGCCATTTGAAATTCAAATTGCTTTAAGATTGCTTCGGTGGGAGCCGTCGGCTCGTCAGATATATAGAAAGTTTAATGAGAGCGGTAAGCCGATAGGGGTTCTTAAGGATGATGGAAAAGGAAGAATGGAAATTCTTGTTAAGTATAAAGGGAAGGACGGAAAGTCATTGACTGAGCCGATTGGTAATTGGGTGCATAATGCGAACACGAAGAAAGTAGTTGGTTCTGGTAGCTGGACATATACTGGGTCGAAAGTAATAGATGGTTACTTCCTAGCTGCGGAGGACGGAGCCATTGCCGCGATTTATCGTTTTGAAGGATCTTTATGCAATACATTTAATCCTGGGAGTGATGATGATGAGTTGTGGTTTCCGATTACAGAAAAAGTTCCACCACTTGACACTGAGGTTACAGTCATATTTAGACCGTTACCGGATGTGAAAGTGCCGGCTGAGCGACGATTCGGAGGAGAATCAGAAAAAGAACCTCTGAAGGAAAAAATTTAATTATTCAAAACTAAATACCAACTCTAATGAGAAAAATTCTAACAACATTCGTAATAAGTATTTCATTGAGTGGAGCTGTCTTTGCTCAGGCTCAGGGAAATGAATCCCTGAAAAGAGAAGTTCAGCACGCTGTGTCCAAGGGGATTGCTTTTTTGGTTAAAAATCAGGAAGAGGACGGAAGGTGGGGAGAGGAACAATACCCAGCAGTCACTGGTCTTGTCGTGCAATCAATCTTAGGTGATCCTAGTCGTGAAGGAATTGCTCTTCCTAAGAGCGCTTCCAAGGGCTTAGAATTTATTCGCAGTAAGGTGAGGCTTGACGGAGGAATTTATGGTAAGGGGCTCGGTTCTTATAATACCTCTATTTGCATGATGGCACTACTTGAAGCGGGTCAGGACAAGGATCAGGAGCTGATTCTTAACGCGCGTAAATTTTTGGTTAATCAGCAATCAGACTTCGACCGGAAGGGTAAATCTGACAATGTTTTTGATGGTGGCGTTGGCTACGGATCGAGTTATTCTCATCCTGATCTTTCAAATACCTACCATGCTCTTGAGGCATTGCATTACACAAAAGATTTAATTAAAGATGTTGAGGGTGAG
>JAAZZC010000044.1 GCA_014239335.1 Verrucomicrobiales bacterium | reverse complement strand
TATGCTTCTTTGCATATTCTTTCAAAGACTCTACCAATGTCAGGTGATTTGGTTTTAAACGCTTTGCTAAGGAGTGCTCGGATAAAGTCATATAGAGTTTGGGCAATGGGTAGTTCATTTGACAAAAAAGACTTATTA
The DNA here is from genome assembly GCA_014239335.1 of Verrucomicrobiales bacterium. GTDB lineage: Bacteria > Verrucomicrobiota > Verrucomicrobiia > Verrucomicrobiales > DEV007 > EC70. Next base: position 1,868 of record JAAZZC010000044.1, on the reverse strand, counting down.
AAAAACCGTGGTTATAAATGGTGGCCAGGCGTGGTAGGGAGAAGTCGTTCTTGGTATATCGATATTGATGAGCAAACTTTAGATTCTGAATTAGAGTATTTAAGAAAAGAAATTTATGGAAGAGATATGAACCTTCCTATTGACCCCATCACACCTTTCAATAGGTTTTCTGAAAGAATAGGAGTGAGTTAATAGAAACGAATGCTTGGGATTGTGAGTTGCTCCCTAGTCTAGGTCTGTTACACTTTAATATCACGAAGTATTTCCCACTTCTTCTTAAAATCTTCCATAAAACTCTTACTAGGTGCATCAAAAAGATGGGCTTTATCCATAAGCGGGGGGAGATTCATGGACTCATAATCTCTCTCACTTTTAATATTTAGAGATCATCTATGTGTCTTTCTGTAAGATTAGGATTAGACTCCCTTACTTCGACGATTTATCTGGGTTTTGCCAAAGAAAATATCCGCAGCATGTACCCGATGACCCCAGACCCCTCCAGTGCATTGGAATATATTCTCAGCTTCCATTAAAAGAATAAGTAAGAGTATATAACGTGTTACGTAGATCAACTCAGGAAGATCCAAGATACTAGGCCTTTGCTCAGATTTGTTGCTGGGGACATGCAGATGTAATTTCTTTTGCAGAGCTAGATTAAATGGTAAAATTTTTTCCGATTCCATAAATGAAAAGCTTTTACTATGAGCAAAAGAATAAAACCTAACGCGTCGCGCAGGGCCTTTTTAAAATATGGGGGGTTAACAACCCTGACTGCCGCCATAGATGTTACCCTGCCTGCTCTGAATCCTTTGACGTCTGAATGGGTGACTTCTGCCAATGCAGATTCTCTGGATAAGTTTTCAATTCCGGGCAAGAACGGTCTAAGAATTTTGAATAATCGGCCATTAAATGCCGAAACTCTTCCTCACTTTTTGGATGATAAGATAACGCCTAATGACCGGCATTTTGTCAGAAATAATGGACTAGTCCCTTCTTTTGAACCTGACAGAGAAACAAAAGGATTGACGCTCAAAATCGATGGTGAAGTACATAACCCTTTGATTCTAAATCTTGAGCAACTCAAACGATTCAAACAATTCACTTATTCCTTGCAGATCGAATGCGGAGGTAACGGAAGAGCCGGTTACGATCCGCCAGGAAAGGGTAACCAATGGACCTATGGTGCTGTGGGTTGCTCCTCATACACTGGAGTGCGTCTGGGAGATGTTCTTCGTTCAGCAGGATTGAAGGACTCCGCTGTCTACACAGGATATTACGGAAGCGACCCACATTTGAGTGGCGATCCCTTAAAAATACCTATATCCCGTGGAACTCCTATAAGTAAAGCTATCGATGATCATACTCTGATCGTATGGGAAATGAATGGTCGTCCTCTTCCAATCCTGCACGGATTTCCTTTGCGCGTCGTTACCCCCGGTTGGCCCGGATCAACCTCGATAAAATGGCTAAAACGCATTACCATTCGCGATAGGGAACATGATGGACCTAAGATGACAGGTTATTCTTATAGGGTACCTCGTTACCCGGTACCTCCCGGCGCTCATGTGCCTAAGGAGGATATGAGGATTATTGAATCAATGCCGGTAAAATCATTGATCACTTTCCCAAAATCCCGACTCAACTGGAAATTGGGGATACCCTTAATGGTCCGAGGACATGCCTGGGCGGGGGATCGAAGTGTAAGTAGCGTACATGTTTCGATCGATTTTGGAGCCAACTGGATCGAAACATCAATGGCTGCTCCAGTCAATGCTTTTGCCTGGCAGAACTGGAGCACCCTGATTGAGTTTCCCAAAAAAGGCTATTATGAAGTTTGGGCAAGAGCAATAGACTCCGCCGGGGTGACG
>JAAZZC010000045.1 GCA_014239335.1 Verrucomicrobiales bacterium | reverse complement strand
GGTTCTCGTCTTTCGGGGTCCGTGAGGATTAGTGGATCGAAGAACAGTTCATTGCCTATACTAGCAGCGACTTTGCTGAGTGAAGAGCCATGCACTATCCACAATGTTCCTGATTTAAGTGATACTAATTATATGGTTCAGATACTCTCCACACTCGGCGCCCGAGTTGAGATGGATAACGGGACCGTGAGGGTCCAATCTCGAGAAATTTCTTCTCAGGCACCATATGATCTTGTCAGAAAGATGAGAGCGTCGGTGTGTGTCCTTGGGCCGATGCTTGCGAGGAAAGGTGAGGCCTTTGTTTCCCTTCCTGGAGGATGCGTTATAGGTGACCGTCCTATTGATTTGCATTTGAGAGGACTTGAGGCTTTGGGTGCTGAGGTAGAGGTAAAGGGAGGTGACATTAGGGTTAGTGCGCCTGAGGGGCTTAAAGGAGCGAAGGTCAACATGAGAGGTCAGTATGGATCAACTGTTCTTGGAACGGACAACGTAATGATGGCGGCAGTCTTTGCAGAAGGGACGACAATTATTGAAAGCGCTGCTGCTGAGCCTGAAGTTGAAGATTTGGCAATGTTTCTTAATGCCTTAGGGGCAAGAATAGAAGGGGCTGGGACCCGGAAGATTGTCATTCATGGAGTCGATTCTCTTTCCGGAGCTGAACATGTAGTGATCCCTGACAGGATAGAAGCTGGTACTTTTATGATTGCTGGGATGATAGCCGGTGATGGAATAGTGTTGGAAAATGTCAGGTCAGGTCATTTGACCTCTCTGATTGATTCACTGAGAGGATCAGGTCACACAGTCGATGTGCAGGATGACGATACAATTCATGTCTCTGCTTCTACTAGTCCTGAAGCGAATGAAGTTACTACTGAACCTTATCCAGGATTTCCTACCGACATGCAGGCACAAATGTGTGCCCTATATGCTACTACTCCCGGCATATCACTAATTACCGAGACTGTATTTCCAAATCGGTTCATGCATGTTTCCGAGTTGAAGCGCATGGGTGCTAATATAAATCTCAAAGATTCAATGGCAGTGATTCGAGGAGTCGATCAATTGAGTGCTGCGCCCGTGATGGCCAGTGACTTGAGGGCTTCTGCAGCATTGGTCCTTGCTGCACTCGGAGCTGATGGCACTACAGAGATTAATAGGCTTTATCATATTGATCGGGGATATGAGAATATTGACCAGAAGTTACGCTCGCTCGGGGCAGAACTTCATAGAGTAAATGAATGAGGGAATTATTAGGTTTAAGCGCTTTCATCTTCATCTTCATCTTTAATTGTTGCGCTTTCCTTTAATTTCTCAATGTAGGTCTTGAGTTTGGATTCCCGATGCTCGGCTTTGATGAGATCGGAAATCTCATCTTGGACATTCTCCAGAGGAATAGGTTCAGGGCGGCGACGATCCGTTAGCTTTGCAAGATGCATTCCCCACTGAGTTGAGAATACTGGGCTAATTTCTCCAATTTCCATTGAGAAGGTAATTAGTTCGAACTCATCCATGAGTTCTCCTCTCTTGTACCAACCTAGGTCAGCTTCCTCTTCAGGCTTGTCGCTGTGCTTACGAACAAGCTCCATGAAGTCATCTCCTGCACGGGCAGAATCTCTCACCTGTCTCATCTCAGCAAAAAGGTCTTCTTTGTTCTCAGCCTGTTGAAGAGACTTGAAAATGTGCATGGATCGTACTTCCTCAGGAGTCATGAATGAGGCTTTCTCGTTCTTGTAGTAATCTTCAATGTCTGCATTGCTGGGTTCGGGGAAATCACCGCTTGCTTGATCGATTAATGAATCAACCCGCATACTTTCAATGATATCTTTGCGTACTTGCTCTTCGTTGCCGGGAGCAATTCCGAGCTTGAAATAAAAGGACTCTTCTCCTCCGTACTCCTCCTTCAGTTTTTCGAGGTGCTGATCAACATTTTTAGGGGCAGGGTCATCGATTGTCTGTTTTGCTTTTTGCGATAGGAGAACTCTTGCAATGATGTTTTCCTTTGCATAACCCATGAATTCATCATCGCGTTCGCAGCATGAAACATTGGCCTGCTGCTCAAAATGAGCTTTAATTTGGCTAAATTCAGCATCTAAGAGGCCCTCATCTACGAGTTCACCGTTGATTGTTAATGGCATTGTTTCTTGGAGAGTGATGATTTGTGGATATCTTAGTTAAATTATGCGTATAGCATTACTTACCCTAATATTGCCTTTCGTTGCAATGTGTTTGCTTAACGGACAGGAGAAATTTTCATATAGGCCTCAAGATAAGGGTCAGTCGGAGCGTGTTCAGATTGACAAAGTTCCTCTCGGTGTCAAAGAGGCTAAGCCAAAGGTTCCGACTGTCGAAGAATTGTTGGAAAAGAGCAAAAATGGTGAAGTGGATGCTGATTCGATGTGGGTTATTATAGAGCACGCCAAGGACAGAGGAGTAACAGCAGTCGATATCCGTAGTGATGGGAGTTGCTGGATCATGGAAAAGAAGTTACTTGGTCCTGGAAAATCTAGCCCTTATATTATTCGTTCCAGCAATGAGATACCAAATGGGCTGAGTGAGAAAATTCTAGGCATCGCAAAACAGAAGAGCATTCTTTTTGCGGAGAGTGTAGGTAGAGCGGTAGCTGTTGCGGGCGGAGAACGAGTAAAAATAGGGGTCTCTGCAAATAATGGAAGATCTGTCCATTCTTCTCCGACAGTACCTTTCTCTCAGTACCCTGAGGAATTTAGGGAATCTGTGGCGCTGTTGATGGAAGTTTCTAGGCGGTTTCCTCTCAATCGTAATGGATTGGGGGTTATTTCATCCGAGTTTGTAAATCCTAGACAAGCTAGGAGGTTAACAGTGATCTCGGGACAAAAACTAATAGCAGTGAAGGATCCCGGCAGGGATGCTAAAGAGCTTTCAGCTATTGTTGCCGCTTCTCGAATGCCAGGCCGAAGAATAGTTGTTACTGATCCTACGGAATGGCTCAGGATTATCACTTATTTAAACTTCGATAGGCCAGGTTCAGAGGCTCAGGAGGGGCAATGTTTAATTTCTGTAGGATCTCAAACTTACAGGATCTTAGTCGAACGAGCCTCTCGGTAACCTTTCTCGCCTTTGGGATTGTTCTTTCTATAAATTCGTATATTTTTTAAAAAAAATTATGATTTTAATAAAATTCAAAAATTTTATAGGTATTCATGATATTAATATGAAATTATTATTAATTTTTTCGGCTTTTTCCCTCTTATTTCCGCTAGGCGCCATAGCCGCTGATGTACCCAAAGGTGCTGAAAGTATAGCTCTAGCAAGCCAACCTGGTCTTTCTCCTGATGGCAAAAGCTTTGTTTTTGTTTGGGCTGGAGACATTTGGATAGCAAGTACTGAGGGAGGTAAGGCAAAAAGGTTGACCTCTCACCAGGCAGAAGAAAGTTCTCCAATTATTTCTCCTGACGGAAAATCAGTGGCCTTCATCAGCCAGAGGACTGGCACTTGGCAAGTCTTTGTCATGTCTATTAATGGCGCGCAAATGAAGCAGATTACACATCATACTGAGGGCCACTTCATGATGGATTGGTATCCTAACGGCAAGCATCTTTTAGTCCGCTGTCGCCGCGATCATGCGGGTCCAAGCAGTGAGCGTTTTTATAAGATTAGTAGTAAGGGTCGCGGATCTGAAGAGTTGATCTTTGACGCTGCGGGTGATGAGGGAAGATTGTCTCCTGATGGAACAAAAATACTATTTCACCGTGGAGGAACCGGGCTTTACAGGAAAGGTTATGTAGGGAGTCAGTCATCTCAGATCTGGCGATGGGACGGGAAAGAGTTTACTAAATTGGTAGAGGATCCTCAAGGGAGTCGTTCTCCTAGGTGGGCTGCAGACGGTAAGTCATTTTATTATATTTCCGGCAAGTCAGGGGCCTTTAACTTTTACCATAAACAATTTGAAGGTGAAAAAGAGAAACAGCTTACGCATTTTAAGGATGATTCAGTTATGTTGCCTACCGTTTCTCGTGACGGGAAGGTATTAGTTTTTCGTTATCTGGCAGATTTTTACAGGCTCGATTTAACTCAGGAAGCAGCAGAACCAGTTAAAATTAACGTATGGAATAGGGGTCAGAGAGCAGGACGTCAGGGCATTGAAAAGCAAGACTTGAGGACAGTTGGACAGGCTGTTTTCTCAAAGGATGGCCTTGAAATTGCCTTTGTTTCGGGCGGAGATTTGTGGGTTATGGATACAGTTCTTAAGGAGCCTAAGAGGGTCACAATGACTTCCGCAGAAGAACGTGAACCTGTTTTTTCGCCTGACGGGAAGAGTATTATTTATATTTCAGATGACGGTCGTTCAGCTAGTCTGTGCCGAGCGAAGCGTTCTGACCCGGAAAAATATTGGTGGCAGAATCAGATCTTTAATACGGAACAGCTCAGTGAAGAGGGTGAAGTCATTGAGAATATTATTTATAGCCCTGATGGCAAAAAAATATCGATGATTAAAGGTTCTGGTGATCTTTGGATATCTGATGCAGATGGGAAGAACGCTAATAAATTAATAAGTTCATGGAATGCTCCACGCTATGATTGGTCGCCTGATGGTAAATGGATAGCCTATTCCGTTTATGATAATAATTTCAATCGTGACATATGGATAGTTCCTGTCGATGGATCGAAGAAACCGTTCAACCTCTCGCGGCACCCAGACTCTGACGGTGGCGTTCGATGGTCCCCTAATGGTAAGTTATTGGCCTTTACTGGAAGGCGCTACGATACGGAGACTGATATTTATTATGTCTGGCTAAAGAAGGAAGACGAAGAGACAGGTTCTCGTGAGAGGAATCTTAATAAGGCACTGGAGACGATGAAAAAGGGGCGGCCGAAACAAAAAGTACCAGCAAAAATTCCTAACAAGGAAAATGTAAAACCAAAAGCTCCCGAAGAGAACCGCTTCATTAAGGCGTTGAGGATAATGTTTGATCTGCCTGCATCTGTAGAAAAGAAACAAGAGGCAGTTCCTCCGATGCCAGAGTCGAAAGAGGAAAAGAAAGAAGAGGAACCGGGGATTGATTTTGACGGCATTACGGAGCGGATTCACCGCATATCGATTCCCGATGTTTCAGAGAGGGGGCTCTTTTGGTCACCTGATTCCAAGAAGCTTGCTTTTTCAGCCAAGATCAAAGGTGTTGAGGGTGTTTTTTCAGTAGAATTTCCGGACAAGCTCAGTTCTCCAGCGCTGGTATTATCGAAGAGCATTTCCATGCCTAGATGGTTATCTAAAGATAGTCGTATTGTATATACGGTGGGGGGAGTGCCTGGGTCTCTTGCTAAAGGAAAGGCTGAGACTTATTCATTTAAGGTATTAACTGAAAGGGTCCCCGAAGAGCATCAGCGAGTTGGATTTCGACAGGCTTGGAGAGCAATGCGCGATGGGTTCTATGATGAATCATTAAATAACAGGGACTGGAATCTTATTCGTGAAAAATATGAAGGCATGGCTTCAATCGCCGTTGACCGATATTCTTTTAGCCGAGCCATATCCCTAATGCTCGGTGAATTGAATGCTTCGCACCTTGGGTTCAGGGCCATTTCAAGTAATTCCTACAGGGCACCGGGGTGGCAGGATCAGACTGCTCACCTAGGGGTTATCTTTGATGCGAATCATGAGGGGCCCGGGCTTAAGATTAAAAAAGTTCTTACCGATGGTCCCGCGTCAGAGGAAAAAACTCAGATCAGAGAGGGTGAAATGATTATGGAAATCAATGGAGCTGAGGTCTCCTTGAGGATCGATTTGACAGAGGTCTTGAATGGTAGATTGGATCGTGACTTGATTCTTAAGGTTCAGGGTTTGGGTGATGAGCAGAAGCAAAGAGAAGTCCTTATCAGGCCTTGCAGTTATTCAAAGGCTAGGTCTCTAGTCGAGGCAGATAAGATTAATGATACGAAGAAAAGGGTGGAGGAGCTCTCAGGTGGGCGTTTAGGATATCTTTATGTGGCCCGAATGATGTGGAGCGAGTTTCAGAAATTTGAACGTGAAATCTATGCAGAAGGGGACGGTAAAGAAGGACTAGTAATAGATGTTAGAAATAATGGAGGTGGATTCACTGCAGACCATCTGCTCACGGTCCTAGTGCCTCCAGTCCATGCAAGTACGGTTCCGCGAGGTGGGGGTTCCGGGTACCCTGGAGACCGTAGAGTCTATGCTACTTGGACTAAGCCCATTGTGGTTCTTTGCAATGAGAGGAGCTTCAGTAATGCTGAGATTTTCAGTCATGCTATAAAAAATCTTAAAAGAGGTAAACTAGTAGGAGTTCCGACTGCTGGAGGCGTTATCTCGACAGCGTCACGATCAATAATGGATCTTGGTACTATTAGAATGCCCGGAAGGGGATGGTTCCTTCCAGATGGTCAGGACATGGAGTTGAATGGAGCTATTCCTGACTACTTGATATGGCCGCTCCCTGGTGAGTTGCCTTCAGGCGACGATAAGCAGTTGGATAAGGCTGTTCAAGTTCTTATGAGTGACGTGGAAAGGGTTGCCAAAGAATCTAAGACAAAATTAATACCTGCAAGTCAGAGAAAAGCTACCGAGACTGAAGCCAGTCAGTGAATGATTTGTTCTTTAAAAGCTCTTTGGCCAGCATCTCATAGCCATGAGTTAGTGGATGGCTAGCATCAGCATAGTGATTAGAGGGTAGCGGATCAGGTGACCAGTGATCGATGTGCATAGATTTGAGCCATTCGGATGCCTCATCCCTTAGTTGATTTGCTTTTGAAGTAGTCATTTTATTGAACATATGATTGTTAAGTGGGCCTATTAGTACAAAGAGATCGTTGCTTCTTGAGATTAATTCGGTGGATAGATTTTTGAATGCATTCCACTGCAATGAATTTTCCAATGATATCCAGTCAAGGCTCCGTTGGCTTCCTGACCATGGTTTGTGTCTTGGGCTGTCCACTCCACGCTCAATGTCCTTAATGCTGAGATTAAGCTTGTCCTTAGTAGATAGCGGACCTGTACTCAATAGATGATTCAGTGGATTTAAGTATGAGTTTGGATATTTCTCAGGATTTGCTTCTGATTGAAGGCAAGTCCATTCTGCGGGGGATCTTTGTGAGAAGTGATTTTCTTTAATGTGTTTAACAAAGGATAAGAAAGGGAGGCTATTTGCCGCGAACCTGCTTAGACGTTTTTCGGTCGTCGCGTGGTAGCTCGGAACTTCACGGGTGATTTGGGGAATCAGTTGAGGGTGATTGAAGGTCTGTTCTTTGGTTGTGCTTAAGTCTCTCTCGGGGCTGCTCATCCAGAGAAGATTTAAGTGAAGGATCACTTTTCTTTTCTTAATAGATTTCGCATAATTTTTGACCAGTCCTTCCAGAGCTAGCGGGTAAAGGCCGTTCATTCCTGCGTTAGTGAAGTTGACGTCTGATAGATCTGAGAGGAAATGAGAGAGACTAGAATTTTCATCAACATATTCTCCCCAAATTACTGAGTCCCCTATGACGGGGATTTTTCTTTCACTTAACTGGCTAGTCAATTTTGTATAGCTCCAATAATCATTGCTGAGTTGATAGGGGATTCTGTAATTACTATCATATATTTGATTTGAATTTTTTGAAATAATTGGCAATCCAATGAAGATAAAGGTCACGAGGATAAAGGTGGCGATCCATTCCTTTGGTCTTAGGAACAACGCATTTGAAGCTGTGCTTTTATTATTTTTCATTCGCATCAAAATTGAAAATAAATGAACTGTTCGCCCTCCGAGGAGCAGAAGAATAGATATATAATCATGCCGAATAGTAGCGGTACCCGGATCCAATTCTCTGCGAGGACTTTTTTCATTTTAGATTCGAATATGAGCTGATAGATCCAAACAGCCCCGATCATTAATAAGAGGAACAGAGGGAACTGAGGGTCGTTCCATTCAAGGGAGAATATTTTTCTGTAAACTACCAGAGCTTCATCAATTGATCTGGATCGAAAGAATATCCATCCTGCGCATACGAGAAGAAATGTGAATGTTATCTTTATCAAGCGCGGCAATCTGATCTTGGTGAATTTGACGTTATTTAAAGCTTTTTCAGCTGTGAGTCCGACACCGTGCAGTAGTCCCCAGGCGATGAATGTCCATGCTGCTCCATGCCATAGGCCTGAAATGATAAAAACTGATAAAAGATTTATATAGGTACGTTTTGAGCCTTTTTTATTACCTCCTAGTGGGAAGTAAACATAGTCGCGGAACCAAGTTGATAGACTTATGTGCCACCGTGACCAGAACTCTGAGAGGCTCGTTGATGTGTATGGGTTCTTGAAGTTTAAACTTAATTTAAAGCCCATTATTCTTGCGCTGCCTCTGGCCATGTCTGTGTATGCACTGAAATCAAAATATATCTGCCAAGCAAAGGCAAAAGTGGCCAAAGTCAGAGAGGCTCCGTTTGCGTTTGATGGGTCCTCGTAAATGCGGTCCACATAAAGCGCTGCATAATTGGCCAGTGCTAATTTCTTGAATAATCCGACAATGAAAAGAGAGGCGCCGCCGGCGATGTCTTGGCGTTTGATCTTAGGAAATTTGTGAAACTGTGGAAGCAAGTTCTTGGCTCTTTCAATTGGTCCGGCCACGAGCTGAGGAAAGAATGAGACAAAAGCGGCGAACCTGATGAAACTAGTTTCTCTTTTTATTTTGCCTCTGTAATAGTCAATCGTGTAGCTCATTGACTGAAATGTGTAAAAAGAGATTCCTACGGGGAGAAGGTAATCGAGGCCGAATGGCATGATTTCGGATGCTGAGCTGAGGTTAAGCCCTGTTAGGTCATTAATATTACTGATGAAGAAATCAGCGTATTTGAAAAATCCGAGGAGACTTAAATTGTTAATGATGCTTATCCATAACCACAGCTTTTTCCGCGTTCCTGGTCTTTCCATTTGCCTCACGGTGAAAAAGTCCAGTGCCGTTGAATAAATTATCAGAGCCAGATAGTAATAATTCCACCACCCATAAAAGAAATAGGAGCTGCCAAGTATCCAGTGGACCCAGAATGGTGTTTTTCTTAGCAGTACCAAACCGATCAGCACAACTGCAAAAAAGCAGAAAAATGTCCAAGTATGGAACAGCATCGGTTAAGTCTATTTTATGAGCTCATTGAGTTGTTCTTTACTGATGCTGCGAACGCAACGGAATCCACAATAATCAGTGAAGAAACAAGCGTCAGTGTCTCCGGTCCTTTCTCCTCTCCTGAAACTTACACGGCACATCGTTGAAGAGGCTCTCCAGGAGCCGCCCCTGATGGCTCTCTTTGGATCGGATGATTTAGCTTCAGGTCCGGCAGGAGAAAGTTCAGGGGAGTTCTTATAATATTGAGGATCATAAACATCTTCGCACCATTCAGAAACGTTTCCGTAAAGATCATGTATTCCCCAGTCATTGGGTTTTTTTGTGCCGACCCTATGTGTTCTTTTTCCTGAATTTCCTTCGAACCATGAATGAAGTTTCAATTGTCGTGCGCTACCGAAAGAATAATCTGATTCCTTGCCTGCACGTGCTGCATATTCCCATTCAGCTTCGGTAGGTAACCTGTAACCGTTAGCGGTTTCTATGATTGGAAAGCCTAGCTTAGTTTCGTCGTAAAAAGGATCAAGTCCTTCCATGATAGAACGTTCGTTGCAGTAAGCTCTGGCTTCTTGCCAGCGAATTTGTTCTACTGGTTTTTTTGGATCATCTTGCCAGTGTGAAGGGTTAGGCAGTTCTGCCTTAATGAACATGTCATGAGTAACCTCAAACTTGTCAATGATGAAGCTAGTTAATGAAACTTTATGGGCCGGAGACTCATCGTTGTCACCGTTCTCTTTTCCCATCATGAATGTGCCTGCCGGTATGTAGATAACTTCAATGCCGGATTCTGTCTTAAGTTCAATAGTTGATTGAGTCGCTTTTTTTGTTTCCTTGCTGCACGAGCATAGGCAAAGACTTGCTACTAATAGGAGTGTTGGAAGTTTCAATTCCTTGTTCTTATTTGGTTTGATGGAGCCAGTCAGCTTCTTTGTAGCTGAGACCGTCCTTTGATACTTGGTAGTAGTCCTTACCAGGTGAGGCAGTCTCAAAGTCAATCTCTTTACTGTTTGTAGTTGAAACTGAGAATATGTTCCAGCCCCTTGCGAAGACGCCTACCATTTCGCAGGCTCCTTGATAAGTGCTGGGCTTTGATGGGTCCCCCTTGCCATTGGGTCCTCGACTAAATGTTATGTATTTTCCTTCAGGTGACCATTCGGAGTGGTAGATTTTATTTACTTTATCCCGAATGATTAGTCTTCTCTTACCGACTTTAGGGTTATTAGAATCCAGATCAATGTCAGCGACTTCGATGGTATGATCTCCTGATCCCCATGTGATTTGATTCCCGTTAGGTTTTAGGCATGGTCGGCAGCCACTGATGCCTAAGTTAATAATTTTTGAGCCGTTGGCTTCAATTAATAGGATCGCATGATTGAAGCCCATTCCTGCATGTACTGTGGCAGCGATCCACTTGCCGTTACTTGAAAATGAAGGGTTGTACAAGTGGCGGATCTTGTCGCTGATCGGGTGAGGTGTAGACTTTTTGGTGCTAACATCATAGAACATGAGTCCATTGCTGTAGTAATCGACAACGT
>JAAZZC010000048.1 GCA_014239335.1 Verrucomicrobiales bacterium | reverse complement strand
CTGCTTTTAAGACCTGGTTATTAGATTCCGACTACGCGAAATAATTATTTTGTTATTTCGTATATCTTTCCGTCCCACGAAAGAACCCATAGTTCTCCATCGGGACGATTCACAAATGCGGTTGGTTTGAAGCTTCCCTTTGGCGGGTTACGTTTTTTCAAAACCAGATTACTCGCTTTTTTCCCTGCTTTGTTAACTGTTAGTCCCCAGACATAACCTGATCCCCAGTCACCATAAATGTAATGTCCCTTCAATTCAGGAAAGGCTTTACCTTCATAGACAACGCCTCCCGTAATACTTATTCCGTCGGCATGACTGTATTCATGAACAGGATCAATGAGTTTCACTGGTTTCTTTCCTTTTTCTGTTATGATCTTTGGATTGCGATTTAGTGGGAATGGATGAGCCCCTTCACGATAACTCCAACCATAATTGCCACCTTTCGTTATGATGTTAATTTCCTCCCAAAGGGCCTGCCCCACATCTGCACACCACAAGCGTCCACTTTTATCAAAGTGAAGTCCCCAAGGATTGCGCATTCCGTATGTCCATATTTCTGGGCGTGCTCCTGGCTGGTCAACGAAAGGATTGTCTTCAGGGATTCCGTATTGCAAGTCACCTGAACGATTGTTTACATCGATCCTAAGAATTTTTCCCAGTAAAGAAAAAAGATTCTGAGAAGTTAATAGTGGATCATTTCCTTTGCCTCCATCTCCAGTCGAAAGATAAAGGTATCCGTCAGGGCCAAAGGCAGGTTGTCCTGAATCGTGATTCCAGAACGGTTGATTGATCTCAAGAAGAATTCTTTCACTAGCAGGTTCTGGTTTTCCATCCTTGGTTACAAATTCAGAGAGCACTGAACGCTTGGGGTTCTGGCGAGAATAATAAACATAGAACTTACCATTTGATTTGTGGTCTGGGTGAAATACAAGCCCGAGCAGACCCTCTTCGAAGTCCTTATCAATTTGTACCCTAGAAGTTAAATCAAACCAGATCTTTGCGTTTCCAGCTGCCCGGTCTTTCGGGAGTTCATGAATTGTTCCACTTTGAGAAACGATCAATTCCTGTTCAGTTCCGGGCAGTAAGGTGGCCCAGACAGGCTTTTTAATCTTTAAATTAGGATAAGCGACTTTGAATTTAATTTCAGGGGCTCCGCTTGCACTTATTGCTAGAATAAGGCTAAGGGCGAATATTTTTACGGAATGATAGAATTTTTGCATTGCAACGATAGGTTAAGATCCTTTGAATATATTTACTTAATAATTAAACTAAATTCCTACATCATGAAAAGAAAGACTTTCATTATTTTATCTCTCATTACTATTTTCAACCATTCCCTCATTTCTGCACCAAGTAAAAAGGGCACTTATATTGATCCTGCCAATGTGGATGCGGATTATGCGATTCAAGGTGAGTACCGTGGTGAAGTGGAAGGTGGGGATGCAGGTGGCCAGATAATTGCTCTCGGAGATGGGAAATTTGATGTGGTCGGATATCCAGGCGGCCTTCCTGGCGATGGATGGGATGGGAATAAGGAAAACAGGATCAGAGGAAAGGGAGAGACTAAGGATGGGGTCACTAGTTTTATAATGGAAACAGGAAGTAAAGGATCAATTAAAGACGGTGTGATTACCATCATGAAGGATGGGGCTAAAGTAGGGAGCTTGAAACGAGTAGTACGTGCGAGTCCAACATTAGGCGCGAAGGCTCCGGAAGGTGCTGTGGTTCTTTTTGATGGAAAGGATCACGGAGCGGATCTCTGGAAAGGTGGAAGAATGAGCAAAGACGGTTTGCTGATGGAAGGATGCACTAGTAAGCAGACCTTTAGTGACTTCAAGATTCATATTGAGTTCCGCACACCATATAAGCCCAAGGCACGAGGTCAGGGTAGAGGTAATAGCGGCTTTTACGCACACGGTCGTTATGAGGTCCAAGTGCTAGATTCTTTTGCGCTTGAAGGTCATCATAACGAATGTGGAGGAATTTACTCTACGAAGGCTCCTCTCGTAAACATGTGTTTTCCACCTCTTACCTGGCAAACTTATGATGTCGATTTTACAGCTGCAAAGTTTAAAGATGGGAAAAAATTAGCCAATGCAACAATGACAGTTAGGCATAATGGCGTATTGATCCATGATAAGACTGTATGTGATCATGCAACGACTGCTTCGCCAATGAGAGAAGGTCCTGAGCCTGGCCCGGTTTTTTTCCAGAATCATGGAAACCCTGTCAGATATCGCAACATTTGGGTCGTCGATAAGAAATAAGATTAATTATCAAAGCATACCCGTAGCCATGATCAATGAATTCGGGTATGGTTTTTTATGACAGTTCGTAACTGAGTACACTCAGAGAGTAGAGTGCTGCTGTTTCTGATCGAAGAACGATCGGGCCCAAGGTCATGGGAGCGCATCCAAAATTTAGGGCAACATTAATTTCTGATGGAGTAAAATCTCCTTCTGGCCCGATCAGTATTAATACTGAATTAGGCTTTTTTTTGTGATGGGAAACTTGATATTCCGATAAGATTTTCTTGAAGTGTTTGGATTCTTTTTGGAGTGATGCAATGAGCAGTAGATCATATTTTAACTGATCAGATTGAAATAATTCTTCGGATTTTTTAGGTGTATGCACCTTAGGTAACCAGTTCTGTCCCGATTGTTTGCATGCTTCTATAGCAACTCGTTGCCATTTCTCTTGTTTTTTAACCAGTTCATTAGAACTGATACGGACAATACTTCGGTCCGAAATAATTGGATGGATATCGCTTATTCCCAATTCGGTAGCTTTTTCAATGATAAGGTCCATATTTTTCCCTTTTGGAATTGCCTGACCAAGGACAATTTTTGTCTTTGATTTAATGGACTGGGTAGGTTGGGATTCTTTGAGTTGAACTTGGCCCTTAGTAGCGATTTCTATTGTTGTATGGACTTCTTCCCCTTTTCCATTAAAAGCACTGACCTTGTCTCCTTCTTTCAAGCGTAAGACATTGAGGCAATGGTGTGATTCTGATTCACATAACATCAAATTATTAGGGTCCCAGAATTCTGGTCTTATATAAAATCTAGGCATTGAATACTATTCAGAATGAATCAGATCATTTGAAGAATCGCTTCGCTTTTTCAAAGAAGCTTTCTCGGATAGGAGAATTTTTTGTTCCTATAGAATTTGCAAATTGATTGAGGAGATCTTTCTGGTCCTTATTCAACTTTATAGGTATTTCTACCTGCAACTGAACATGAAGGTCTCCTCTTTGAGAGGAATTAAGAAATTGGACTCCACGATTTTTCATTCGGAACACAGTAGAATTTTGAGTTCCTGAAGGAATTTTTATTGATGCTTTTCCCTCTAAGGTCGGCACTTCAAGTTCTCCGCCCAGTGCAGCGATCGTAAAGGGCACCGGTACTTCACAGTAAAGGTCATTGTCTTCACGTTCAAAGATATCGTGCTCACGGATATGTATGACGACGTAAAGGTCTCCGGAAGGCCCCCCACGCAAACCTGCTTCTCCGTTTCCTGATGAGCGGATACGAGATCCATGGGCAATTCCTGCTGGAACTTTTAATTTAATTCTAGTCAGTTCCTCTGATCTTCCTTCTCCCCTGCATCCAGTGCATGGGTCTTTGATAATTTGTCCGGTCCCGCCACAATCTGGACAGGCCTGTTGGACTTGAAAAAATCCTCGCGATGATATGACCTGTCCGTGCCCATCGCATGTGTTGCATGAACTTGTCCCTGAACCACTTGATGATCCAGAACCATTGCATTTTTTACAGGTGATAGGTTTTGCCAGTTCGAGTTCTTTGACTGTGCCAATCGCTGCATCTTCAAGGGTTATTTGCAAGTCATACCTCAGATCTGAACCCCTATTATTGCTTGTTCTGCCACGTCTTTTACTATTTCCAAAGAGTTCTTCGAATATACCGCCGCCGCCGCCGCCGCCGCCCCCAAAGACTTCTTTAAATATATCAAATGGATCTCCTCCCCTTGATCTTCCAGGACCAGAAAAAGCAGAGTGTCCGTACTGGTCATAAGTGCTTCTCTTATCCTCAGCACTTAATATTTCATAGGCTTCACTTACTTCCTTGAAACGTTCTTCTGCTGATGGGTCATCCGGATTTTTATCAGGATGATGTTCTACAGCAGCTTTCCTATAAGCTTTTTTGATCTCAGAAGCACTTGCATTCTTGTTAACTCCAAGGACTTCGTAGTAATCACGTTTAGACATCCAAAATTTATTTTATTGTTAGCTATGGATTAAGGTAAATAAGTTGACGAATGTGTTTATGCGTCTTCTCCCTCACTTGATTCAGAATCTTTTTCTGGTCCTTTGGAAACTATAACGTTTGCTGCGCGCAACAGTCTATCATGAAGTTTATAACCTTTTCGTATTTGGGTTATAATATTACCTTCAGGTATATCATCATTTGCTTCCTGTGAAATTGCTTCATGTATATTAGGATCAAATGGCTGACCAATGGCAGAGATCTCTATGGCTCCTTGCGTTGAAAGGAATTCTTCCAACTGCTTTTGAACCATTTCCATGCCCTTAGTAATTATGGATTCAGAGTCTTCTAATTTAGCTGCATCGAGACCCATTTGGAAACTGTCAATGACTGGTAATAATTCACTAAGCAATCCGCCATTAGCAAACTTAATGGCATCGGTTTTATCTCTTGCCATGCGTTTGCGATAATTGTCCAGTTCTGCCTGATTTCTGGCCGCGATGTCCTTCCAGTGCTCTGCCTGCCTCAGCGCTTCTTTTAAAGGATCTTTAGGCTCCTCTTCTTTTTTTGATTTTTGTTCATTGGAATTATCTGAATCCTCTTTAAGGTTTTCAGCTTTATCTACATCAATAGAAAATTCATCCTCCTCTGTAGGGTTCTTTTTGGCCTGTTCTTTGTTCTTTTTTGATTCTTTGCTCATTATATATGGGCATTAGTTATTGGGCGCGCATTATACCCGATAATTCCAGAATATCTAAAAAAGGTATTTCTTTATGCAAAGACTTTATGTTTTTTCTATTGCAATAAGTGTGATGTCATCATTTTGCGCGACATTGCTAGCAAATAAGTTAACGGATTCCTGTATTTCGCTAATTACATTTCGTGCTCCTTTTGGGGCGGCATTTATTAGCGTTTTGTGTAGTCTTTGAATTCCGAATTCTTCTCCCCGGATATCGGAGGCTTCATTTACTCCGTCAGTGTACAGGAGAAGAATATCTCCTTTTTTTAGGTGAATTTCATGCTTTTCAATAGCATTGTTGAAAACATTTCCCGAATCAATACCGATGGCTATTCCTGGGCTTTGAACAGTATCAGCAATTTTTGTATCGGCCCTAAAGTGCAGTGGTGCATCGTGTCCTGCTCTCGCAATGGCTATTTTACCGGTTCCCTTTTCCAAGATGAGAAATGCTAGACTGATGAACATATCTTCACGGATATCAGGGAATAGCTGTTCATTCACGCGGCGCAGAACCTCTGCTGGGCAGAGAGCATTTATTGCATTGGCCCGAACAACGCTCCTACACATGGCAGTTATTAATGATGCGGGCACGCCTTTTCCTGACACATCAGCTATGACTACAGCTAAGTGTTCATCATTAATTTCAAAGAAATCAAAATAGTCTCCACTAACTATTCTTGCGGGGACATTGAGGCCCATGATTTTATAGCCTTCGAGTTTTGGTGATTCTGAGGGTAACAGGATACGTTGGACTTCGCTAGCCGTGTTCAGTTCCTTTTCTAGATTCTTTTTTTCTACTGCTTCAAGATGAACGATTGAATTGCCTAATGCGAATGCTGACTGTTCTGCAATGGATTGAAAAACTTCATAATCGTTTTCTGTGAAATTTTCTCCGCCGCCTTCATTCGCCACTGCTAATATTCCGAGTTCTTTGTCTCCATAGCATAGAGGGGCGATTATGGTTGAAACGCCTTGATGAATTTTTTTGTCTGCATTTTTAAAATGTGGATTAGTGCCAATGTTTTGAATCTTTAATAATTTCCTTGCTCTTAAAGCCTCACCAAAGGGTCCCCAATCTTTTCCAATACTTGTGAGTCGGCGATAGCTATTAATTGTATTTGGTATTTTTTCTGATTGCTCTGCTATGTGAGATGGAACAGGAATCAGCATGGGGCAAGCTTCACTTTGGTATTCAGAAACTAAATTATCTTTGCTCTTATCGAGTAAATATAAAGCAGCGCCATGAGCATCAACTACCATAGCTGCACCACGAACAATGGTACGGTGCAGGGTGCCAGGATTAGTTCCCCCTTCCTGAGTGAGGGTCTCTCCTAGGCTCTTGAGAAAGTCGAACATTCGGAGCTCTTCTTTTTCAATGTCATTACGTTGACGCTTGAGCTCATTTATAATTTTCTGATATCGGCAGATATATATAAAACAAACAATGGCAATGATGAGGGAGGCCAATAGCGTTACGATGGTTGCAGTCATGATCGTAATCGCTGATTAGTTAATTATGAGGCAGATTGTTGCCCCAGTTCTTGTTCGAGAAAATTAATTACGTCCTTGAATCTTGGTATGTTATCTTTATCTGCATTTGAAAGATTCTGGTGAGCTTCAAGCGATTGTTGAATGTTTTCTTCTTTACTCACCTCGGCGATATCTAAGTATTGGCCGTTTTGGATATGGTTTGATATTTTATTTCTAATTTCCGGCCAGGCATTGCCTTCAGTGTCTAATTTTAATAAGAGATCAATGCCCAGACTTACAAGAAGCTGGGTGTTACGAGAATTGGCATTAATGATTTCAAGATTTCTTTGGTTCTCTGGCCCTAATGACTTCTTTATTCCGACAAGTGTTCCCATGAATGTAGAGTCCATGACCGGGCAATTTTCCAAATCAATGACAAATTCTTTTGAGCCTCGATTTATCATTAAATCTGCAAATTCCTTGACCCCATGACTGTTCTGAAATGATCCTTTGCCTTCGACACGAATCCACACTACCCCATTATGGAGCTGTCCAACATAGATAGGTGCAACCGGATTCACGTGAAGATTAGAAAACCAGTTCAAAGAAAAGCCTATGCAACAAGATAGGCAAGGGGAATCATGCTAAGTTTGCTTTTTTTTGGTTAATAAAAGGGTGAAGAGAAAATATGATTTTACCAGAGGTAGGATTGGTCGCTGGCAATGATTTGATTCTCCTGCACAATTAAAACACGCCAGGCAGTCACTTTCCCTTTACTTTGATATTCCGTGCCCGTGACTTTAAATCTAGTTTTGTTCTTTACCCTTGGATTGAAAGCTTTGACTTCGCGATAATAAATCTTTGAGCCTGTCTTTTTCTGACGATATTCAAATCTGATCGTTACTGGGGTACGCGAAGGATCTGTCCACCAAAAGACGTAGTAGTGCCCTGCTTTCTGTTTTTTCTCTTTTTCAGTGACTGCTCCATGCAAAAAATGAAGTTGTTCAAACCGGATCATAGGATCCGGAGAATTAATTTCTTTTTCTGGATCCAGATGGAAATATTTGGAATTTGTGATTTTGATTTGTCTTGTCAGGGATTCGCATCCCGAATTCAGCAAAATCACTAAGATGACAGCACAAAATCTGAGGAATAAATTTGTCAGCATGTCAATTATTTGGGCCAATTCTTAATAAGTTCACAACTCCGCTCTGTCAATTCCCATGCAGCATAACGGTATAGTTATTTTAGGTTAATTCATTGTTGTTGCTTTTTTGAGATACAAAAAAATGGTATTCATCGCAAGACAATTAGTTAAGTTTACCTTATTATTTGTATTAGTTATTATTTTATTTCGGTTAATGGCCAATCTTTTTTGCAATTTAATCGGTTAATATATGGAAAGCTTACAACGCAAAATAGTTGATGATTTACTCGTTTCTTATCAGGAAGTGGGTGGTATTAACCGCATTGACACCGCTAATTTGCCGTCAAGGCCAGCCGTTGCGGGGCTCTGTGAAGATTTACTCAGGCTCGTTTTCCCGGGTTTTCTAGAAACCGATGCAATTGAATCAGAAAATCTTGAGAAGGAAACTAGTCAGGTGGTTTCACAAATTCTTTTGACCTTATCGAAAGAGATAAATAGGAGTCTGAGACTTGCATCTGATGATTCTAAGGAAATTCGAAAAGAATCCCCTGATGATTTAGCGTGTCGTTTTTTATCTGAATTGCCCAGACTAAGGAGCGTACTGCGAACTGATGTGGAGGCTGCTTACGAGGGCGATCCAGCAGCAAAAAGTTTTGAAGAGATTATCCTTGCTTACCCATGCCTTGAAGCAATTGCGATTCAGAGGATGGCACATGTTTTATATTCTCTGAGTATTCCTTACATACCCAGAATGATGACGGAGTGGGCTCATTCGAAAACTGGAATTGATATTCATCCAGGTGCTCAGATAGGTTCTCATTTTTTCATTGATCATGGGACTGGAGTTGTGGTTGGCGAAACTTGTGTGATAGGCAGTCATGTGAAACTTTATCATGGGGTCACATTGGGTGCTCGCAGTTTCCCCAAAGATGATGATGGTAATCCGATAAAGGGTATCAAGCGTCACCCTAACGTTGGGGATGAGGTCGTCATTTATCCAGGAGCAACTATTCTGGGAGGCGAGACTGTGATTGGAGCGCGCAGCACTATAGGTGCCAATGCGTTTATAATGAACAGTATTGAGGAAGATTCTCTAGTGGCTTTGTCCGCAGTCGAGCACGATATCAAAAATAAAAAAGTTCATCGAGAGGCTGAAAAAGATGAGAGGTTCTGAATATCATCAACTCAGGCTTGGTCTTCCAAGTAACTTGGGTGAGGCCCCTTCGAACCGAAGGGGGCATTCGCGATCCTCATTACGAAGGTCTCAATCAAATGGAATGCTCTTTGATTTATTTGAGATAACTAGACCGGTACCTAGGAAAAAAATAGCGCGTGGCCGAGGATTAAAATTTGATAATGAATTGACTGAGAGGTGCAGGAAAAGGGCAAGTATACTGGGCCTTGATCCATTAGCTAATCAGGTCAAAGTGTTTTGGAATTTAAGATTAAGTTCAACGGCTGGTCTGGCTCATCATAGTAATGCTCAAATTGATTTAAACCCTAGGTTAGAGCGATTTGCTCCCGAAGAACCAGAGAGGACTCTTTTACATGAACTTGCACATTTGATTGCACATTTCCGAGCCTCTGGCCGGAGAATACAGCCGCACGGTCGAGAATGGCAAAATGCATGTTCAGAACTTGGGATTCCTGGGGAGAAGCGATGCCATGACCTTCCTCTTGCGAATAAGGTTATTAAACGAAAGTTAGCTTATCAGTGCCGTTGCTGTGGTATTGTAGTCCCAAGGGTTCGTAAGCTGAGTCGAGATTCTGCTTGTTACCCTTGTTGCCAAAAGTATAACAGGGGAGGATACAGTAGACGGTTTCTTCTGGAAAAAATATCCATCAAGGAAGCAAAGTTACAGGCTCCAGAGCATAATTGGGCATGAATGAATAGGATTCATTTGATTGAGTGGGTATTATTTGCCAACAATAAATTTCTCATAATATAATTAGTGAGAATGCAGATTTTTTTACTATTTAGATTATTGCCTTATCAATTGAGCAGGGCTTATCCTATTTACTATGCAAAAAAATAACCGAAGACGATTCCTTAAATCTACTGTTGCTGCTGGCGCTGGGTTTGCATTTATTGATCCCTCCTCAGTAGCTCGAGGTAATTTGAAAATAAAAAAGAAAATTGCACTTGGATATGACAATTTTGCTGTTCGTGCAATGGGCTGGAAAGCTCAAGAACTGATCGATTATGCAGCAAAATTAAAATGTGATACTTTATTTATCACCGACTTTGGTCCATTTGAAAAACTTGATGATCGTAATTATTTGCAGAATCTATCTAAAAACGCAGCTGATAATGGAGTGAATATTTTGTTAGGTTCATGGTCCATATGTCCTACGGCTAGACGTTTTAAGAAGGACTGGGGAAGTGCGGATGATCATTTGAAGTTAGGGGTTCGCATGGCGAAGGCACTCGGATCCCCAGCTTTCAGAGTCATTCTAGGGGATTCGGGAGATCGTTTGAGCGATGGGGGGATCGAGGCGCGCATTGCTGATACCGTTGCTGTTCTAAAGAGAAATAAGAATTATTGTGTCGATCATGGCATTAAAATAGCAGTGGAAAATCATGCCGGTGATATGCATTCAACTGAACTAGTGACCCTCATCGAAGGGGCAGGTAGTGATTTTGTGGGTGCTAATATGGACTCAGGAAATGCGATCTGGACACTAGAAGATCCTATCGAGAATCTTAGAAATCTTGGGAAATATGCGATTACTACTAGTTTGCGTGATACTGCTCTCTGGGAAAGTGAAAATGGAGTGACCGCGCAGTGGACAGCAATGGGTGAGGGTACCGTTGATTTGAAATCTTATTTCGAATTGTATGCCAAGCTTTGTCCGAATACTGCAGTCAACATAGAGACTATTTCTGGGTTTAATCGTGAACTAAAAATCGAAGACAAAGTTTTCTGGAAAGCTTGGCCAAAAGGTGAGCCGGCAGGTTATGATAAATTCCTTGCCCTTGCAAAGAAGGGGGAGCCCCGCAAAGCATGGGAAGCTCCTAAAGGGGTTGAGAAAAAGAAGGCTAATAAGGATTACCAGAAAGGTGAGATTGCTAGAAGTATCGGATATTGTAAGGAAAATCTTGGGCTCGGATTAAAGTAACTTGCTACCTCAGTAGCATCTTTATTTTTTCAGCATCGATACTTTTAAGGTTTTCTGTAACAGTATGTGCATTGCCCAGAGATTCGATTGGGTGAGTGGTAGCTACCGCGATGACATGCATATTTGCTGCCAATCCTGCCTCAATACCAACATGAGCATCTTCAAATACAACGCAGTTCTTAGGATCTACTTTAATTTTTTCAGCGGCCTTAAGGAACACTTCAGGACTGGGTTTCCCATTACTCACATCTTCGGCCGCAGTGATAGCATCAAAGTAATCTGAGAGTTTAATGATGCTCATTACAGCCTCTATATTGGCAATGGGTGTAGAGGAAGCTATAGAACATGCTATCTGTTCTGATTTGAGTGACCGTAGAAGATCTTGTACACCGGGCAATGGTTCGATCCCGTCAGAAATTATGATTTCGCGATAAATTTCTTCTTTTCTATTTGCTAATCGTGTAATTTCTCTATGATTTGTGACGTCAATCCAAGTGCTAAAAAAGTTAGGGATAATATTCTCATTACGCATCCCGAATGTCATTTTAAAGAAATTCTCAGGAAGTTTTTTATTTTCTTCCACTGCCAGTTTTGACCAACTTTCCTCGTGTTGATCGTGTGAGTCTATGATGACTCCATCCCAATCGAATAATGCACCAATTGCATTCGAATTCATTGAACTTGTTTCTATTGATTGTTTTATTTTAGTCTTTTAGTAATGCCTATTCTTTGTTCAAGAGCGGCATTAACTCGTCTTGCCAAAACAGCATCAAGGAAAATTAATTTTGGATAAGAGTCGAATTCTATCCGGTGCTGTCCATTAGCAGGCATGCTGGCAGCTTTATCAACGTCTTGGATATCATTGATAGGGATGCCATTGATCTTTGTTACAATCAAAGTACTGAGTCTCTCATAACCTAAAGTGACAGGTGTTGGAATGGTTCGGGTCAGGATAACTAGTTTGCGTCGCCCTTCCTTTTCGTACATTTGCGGATTAGCATGCGCCATAAGCATTTTAATTGGTGCTCTGGACTGCCAATCGTTCCCGAATAGTTTTAGGAAAGGAACGGAAAGTTCCTGAAAAACAAGACCACCAATGATAGAAAACTTAGGGCCGCGATCAAACATGTAAGGATCAATTAAGTAGTCTTCCGCGGGCCGACGGATTAGCTTCAAATTAATTTCTTTTTTCTGCCCTTCACGAAGAATTTTTATTTTTATTGAGTCTCCTGTAAATGCTTTTCCCCTTACAAGGTGGCTGAAGCTGAGCTTACCCCAGACAGGGTCATTATAGTTTCCCCGTGAATCGATGCCTTTACCATTAATAGATAAAATAACATCACCTGATTGAATGCTGGCAGCAGCAGCAGATGCGCCTTCAATAACTTGGCTGACAAATACCCCTCCATCTTCTTGATCGAGTTTAAGGTAATTTCTGAATTGTTCGTCGAGTGTTTGTGAATACATGATTCCAAGATTAGGAAATCCTGTATACTTACCATCTTCAGAGTCTTTCAAAAAATGTTCGATGATTGAAGCAGGTAAGATGTTTGATATCTGATCCTTACTTGAATAACTGATAAGAAGGCCTGCAAGCTTATTGTTCTTGGCAACTGGGAGAGTAAAGCTTCCGGAACGGTATTGTACCGGGCCATTGGCTTGTATTTGTAAAAATCTAGCCGTGTCAATGAAGGATTGGCGAACCTCGGCTTTGGAAACCGTGATTTGAGTAGTGACAGGAGTGCCACTTGCCTCAAATTGCCAAGCCTCTACTTTGTCTTTTGGTGATAGGTTCGTTTCTAACTCGAAAGGTAAACGATCTGATAAGAAATCATTGTCGTTAATAGGTTTTAGAAGTGCCAGATTCGCTTCATAATCAACTGTGATTACTTGTGCCGTTGTCTTTGCAGCTGTGTCTGGTTTTTCTAGCTCAATGTATGTTGCATTTGTAACCATTTGAGCGGTGACCAATACTTTGCCTTCGGGGAGGACGGCTCCGAGTCCGATCCTGGTCGAGGATGCGCCTTTTTCCCATGGTTGCACGAGATTATAGGACTGCATTGTTGTGTTAACTCGGATTACCGACTTATCAACTGAAGCGGCCTCTAATTTTTCTGACCAAAGTGAAACTGATATTCCGAAGGCGGAAAGGAGGATGAAGAATTTTGTCATCTTGAAATTTTGCTAAAGGGTAAGGTCTATTATGTGTCGGAATGATTCTATATTTTGGATAGATTTTAGGTGCATCTAATCACCTAAATAATGGTCCTTAATCACATTATATTTTTCTTGGATGCGCTTTTGCGCTGCTTCTACTTTTGCGCGTTCAATAACGATGGGCCTTCCATTACCTAATAAACTGATGATAATGTAATCGTCTTTATCTTTGGCTAGAGCATTGTGAACGTCTTTCAATGTCTTAACTTTTACACCGTTTACTTCATCAACGATGCTATGTTTAAAATTAGAGAAGTACGAATTGATTGAATCGGGAAGTATTGAAGTCAGAACGATGACTTCAGGCCGATCTTTGTAAATGCCTGCCGATACATATGAATCAAAATGATATCGGACCTGCAGATTTTTCATTCCATGTGCAGCCATGAGGTTTCTGTCTAAGGGCTGAAAGACGAGACCTGAGAACATTATATAGCGTGGTTTCTCGTCATATTTCTTGGCTGCGATTAAGTATGGGAGGAATCTCTTAAGAGTAACTTTCGTATCGATTGATTTGTTTTGTCTCCAGATCTTGAGTTTTATGACGTCACCTGCAAATTTTCTTTCAACGATTTCATTCATGTTAACGTCTTCTCCTTCGTAATTGATCAATCCATTTGATTTTACTGGGCGGCCATCAATTGCTAAGAGAACATCTCCGGTTTTCAGTATTCCTCCAGCAGAACCATCTTCTTCTGCGGCGGCCACCATGATTCCTATTCCATCATTAGCTAGGCCTAGAGCTTTTCTTTGAGCGGGATTGATTAGAGGAAAATCACTCATGCTGAGATCAACATAATGATCATAATTACCGTCTTCGACGTCTTTAAGGAATCTACGAATGACCGGAGTGGGGATCATGTAGCCTGTGTTTTGTGCCACGCTTCCAGAGTAACCCTGAAAAGCGACTCCGACCACTTTTCCATTTTGTATTACGGGTCCTCCGGAATTTCCGGGGTTGATAGCTGCGTCGATTTGTATTGTTAAATGTAAATCGACACTGGTATGGGAATAACTAAGAAAATCGATCCGTGAAACTACGCCTGAAGTTATAGAAATTCGCTCACCTCCTATCGGATAGCCTATTACTTTAACAGTAGTATCCAATTGTGGAAGTTTTCCGATATCAAATGGAGTCACACCCTCAAAAGCCGAAGGATCTTCAAGTTCAAGCATAGCAAGATCACAATCGTGGGCAATATGGACTATCTTTGCTCGATAAGGTTTAGCATCACCAACTTTCTTTATATAGATAATGCGACTGTTACTAACGACATGAGCATTGGTTAAAAATTTATTTTCACCCACTAGCCATCCAGTTCCATTGCCGCCAGAGTCTCGGCCAGTATTCCAAGGGCTACGATAATCGGGATTAAGAGAAGAATTTTCAATCCTAACAACTGCTTCATATCTAGAAGAGTTATTGGCTTGATTGGTATTTTCTTTTTCATTTTTATTCTCCGCCGTAGTAAGGTCCCAGGCAAGAATTGTTATAATGAAGGAGAAAATAGAAGATTTCATATTGATGGTTTTTGAAGGATTGATTCTCTAAGATATTTCTATTGTCGGCTCCGAGTCTAGAAAAGCAATCTGGGTCTTTTCTTTTGTGAATTATTTAAAGAAATCCCTTTTTGTTAAATTCATAATTCTTCGTAATAAACTCGAAGAATTAGGACGATCTTTTTGATAACTGATTATGATTAACAAAGAATAATCTTGCAATTGTTTAACTTTTGCTAATAATCAATAATAAATAATTATTTACATCCATTAATGTCATTCATATCACGCTTGTCTTGGTTCAAAAGGGGGAGAAATATTCCAGAGGAGGAGATAAAGGACATATCTGAAATTCTCAGGGCAGGCAGGTCTTCCAAACGGAGAGAGAATTTAAAATTTACTGGCAAGACACGAGGTAAATCAGCCACCACTATGTTTGGACGAAGACAACTTCGCGAGGCGATTCTACACTGCGTTGTCAATGAGGAAGAGCGTTAGAATATGATTGTACCGGATGATCTTAGGTCACCGTCATTTGCTTTCCATTGTCATTGGAATTAATCCTCTCAATTAGAGGAATTGCCACTTTTGCCCATTCCTCTGGACTTTGATATGCTGCAGCCCCTTCAGCCCAGCACTTTCTGAGCATTTCAGTATTGATGATGCCTGGATTTAATGCCACGCAAGCAATTCCATTCGGTAATTCTTGAGCTAATGCACTGCTCATGCCCTCGATGGCCCATTTTGTAGTACAGTAAGGGGCAACATCGGGAGAGGTTGAACGTCCCCAACCTGAACTTAAGTTCACTATGATTCCCCTGCGGCTTCGAATCATTGATGGAACAAAGTGTCTAATCATATTGGCTACACCGTTAATGTTAACGGCAGACATTTCATCAAACTCTTTAGCCGACACTTGCCATAAAGGAGCAGGATTATTCATGATGGCAGCATTATTAATGAGTAAATCAGGTGAACCAAATTGGTTGATTATCCGTTTTGCAGCACTGGCAATCGATTCGTCACAAGAAACATTGGCCTGGAATATATAATGATTTTCTCCTAGTTCATCTGCGAGTGCCTTAACTTTGCTTTTTGTTTGTCCAAATCCAGCCACAGTCCATCCTCTTTTTGCTAGACCAAGAGCAATTTCTTTTCCGAGACCACTTGTAGATCCAGAAATGATAACTATGCGTTCTGTTTTATGTTTAATTGTATCCGGCATTTAATTTTTATTTAATACGTGTTCAATAAAATCAACCATTGCATCTAAATTAAGTTCGCCAAAGTTATATCAGAAAATGAGTTCAACTGAAATCCTCCCCTCAAGTATTATATTAAATCCGGAAGATAGAAAATTTCCCGAATTTAGCTTAACCAAATTATTGCATTCAGTGTTTGATCCAACTGAAGGATGCAGGATTTGTATCATTACAGATTTTGAAGAACCTTCAAAAGAGATCATGGGCTTCGAATTCTTGCAGTCTCCAGAAAAATTTGCTGTCCAAGTAAAAGCTTATGAAGAATTTTTTTGTAAGTTAAAGGATGGGGTAATGAAAGAACTGGGTATGAGTGGGGGTGAAATGTTTGCTTACCATGCGACTAATGGTTCCAATCTTGATATGAAGGATGAATGCTTTGGTGTGGATGGTTCAGTCTTGTCCTTGGATCAGAACATTTATCCTGAATATGATATCATTTTGTGTATTTCAGATTGGAGTGCTACCGCTCCACTAACTGCGAAGTGCAAAGATTTTGGATTTCGTGGTGCGACTATGCATGGGCTGAATGATATCATCCTTAATTCTGGTCTTTCTGTAGATTATAATCAGGTCTCATCTGATGCTGAGAAACTGCGGTTAGCTATGACGGGTGCCGATGAGATTGAAATTGATTTTACATTGGACGAGGGCAAAACTCTAACAGCCAAACTTTTTTTGGATGGCCAAGAGGCACAGAAATCGCATGGTCTTTGCAGGGGTAAGGCTCCGGATATTGCGAACTTACCCGCCGGCGAAGTTTACTTCGTACCAGTCGATGCAGTTGGACAGTTTCCTATGAAGTACCATGATGGAACTCTGGGTCTCCTTGATGTTAAGGATCGGAACATTTACTGCAGCACTTTGATCGAAGGGGATCAGGCAATAATCGATGAGCATAATGAAAGATTAAACGATGATCCAGTCACTGGAACATTAGGTGAGCTGGGATTTGGAACGCAGGTGTTACCAGTTTCAGGAGCTGATATTCAAGACGAGAAGGTACTTGGAACTTGTCACCTTGCTACCGGAAGAGACGATCATCTTGGTGGTGACATCATCCCTGAAATGTTCAAGACCCACCAAAATTCTACTCATGATGATATTCTTTTTGCACCACATAAAACTCCTAATTTTGATATTAGCCAGGTTAGAATGAAAAGAAGCGATCAGTTCGAGATTCTTATCGAACATTTTAAGCCTAGCCAGTATCTGATTAATGCTTTATCTCAATAGAAGATAATTAATTAATTTTCCAGTGAGTTTTTATGAGTCCCAATCTTGTCTTGATCAGTATTTGTTATTTCACTATGGCAATTCTCTTGAAATAGATCCGTTTCAAATATTTCCTGAGTCCTTTTTGAATTTTGCTGGGCGTAGTGTTACTGAGAATCTAGATACTACCAAGGGTAGGCGGCGCGCTCTAGATTTAGGCTGTTCCGTAGGAAGGTCATGTTTCGAACTTTCTCGTTTTTGTGATGAGGTAGTTGGCATGGATTATTCCAATCAGTTCATAAGTGCCGCTGAAACGATAAGAGTTGAGGGTAGTGTTAAATTCAATCGTCTGCAGGAGGGGACTCAGTTTAATTCTTATATTGCTCAGATGCCGGAAGGGTCGAGGCCAGAACGGATTTCTTTTGAGGTTGGGGATGCACTGCAATTGCCTGATGGAATTGGAAAATTTGATGTCATACATGCAGCGAATTTACTTTGCAGATTGTCTAATCCGGATCATCTACTAAAGAAATTACCGGCAATTATGAATGAAGGGGGGGCGTTGATTATAACCACACCTTG
>JAAZZC010000187.1 GCA_014239335.1 Verrucomicrobiales bacterium | reverse complement strand
TCCTTCGCACATAGCTTGCCCTGTTTGTGGCTACTATCGTAACCGCCAGGTAATAGTCATAGACTCTTTCTAGAACAATACCTGCCTGCAATAATAAGCATTCGGGTTAACTCTAAGTTTCTCCAGCAGAGCTTTCCTTTTGACTCAGTAAGCTGCGTCCAGTAAGGATTTAGATTACACATCGAGCACTAAATGCGGCTCGATATAATTATAAAAGGATGAGAATAGCACTCGATGCAATGGGAGGCGATGATGGCCTTGAAGCAAATATCAAAGGGGCCGGCATGGCCCTCGAGACATTACCTTCCATCAAGGAACTCTACTTGGTCGGGGATCAGGAAAAAATTAAGGAAGCTCTCAACAAACATTCCATAAGCACTGAAAGAATAGCCATAGCTCATGCGAGTGAAGTCGTTGAGATGAATGAGCCTCCAGCAAAAGCAATCCGAAGAAAGAAAGATTCTTCTATCAGCGTCGCAACAGATCTAGTGAAAAGTGGTACCTGCGAAGCCGTCGTCAGCGCAGGAAACACAGGAGCTGCCGTCACCGCAGCAACATTAAAACTAAGAAATCTAAATGGTATAGACCGGGCAGGCATTGCATCCCCCATACCTAATGAATACGGAGTATCATATATAATGGACGCTGGAGCAAATCCTGAGGCAAAGCCACGTCACCTGCTCCAGTATGCAATTATGGGCTCTGTATATTCGAGCTATGTCCATGGCAAGAAAAGTCCTAAGATCGGACTAATGTCAAATGGGGCAGAAGAAGAAAAAGGAACAGCATTCACTAAGGAAGTCTTTGGGCTTCTAAAGGAAAGTAACTTAAACTTTATCGGCAACATTGAGGGCCACGACCTTTTCTCAAAAGAACTTGATGTGGTTGTCTGCGATGGATTTACTGGAAATATCGTTTTAAAAACTTGTGAAGCAACAGCCAAGGCCGTGGCAAAGTGGGTCAGTGAGGAAATCCAAAAAAACACAATAGGAAAAATAGGAGGAGCACTTGTGAAACCTGCATTTAAAGCAGCTATGGCACGTGGAAGCTATGAGGAATATGGAGGCAGTGCCCTACTAGGAACAAATGGAGTATGCATAATTGCTCACGGAGGAAGCTCTCCGATTGCAATTAAGAATGCTATTAGAGTAGCAGCAGAATCCATCACCCGAAAAATCAATCCACACATCGAAGAAGAAATAGCAAAACTCAGCTTTCCTTCATCCTTCTAATCATTATCATTAGACACAATATGGCCTACTCCGTCACAATATCTGGAACCGGAAGCTATGTTCCAGAAAAAATATTAACCAATCATGACTTGGAAGCAATCGTTGACACTTCCGATGAATGGATAAGCAGTAGAACAGGCATCAAAGAACGGCGCATCGCCTCAGACACGCAATCGACTAGTGACCTGGCAACAGAAGCCGCAAAATGCGCCATGGAGGATGCTAATGTTAGTGGCGAAGACATAGATCTTATCATTGTTGCGACAATATCCCCCGATGCATTCTTTCCTGCAACGGCTTGTTACGTGCAAAAAAACATTGAGGCCAGTAACGCCTTATGCTTTGACGTCTCTGCTGCATGCTCAGGGTTTCTCTATGCTATGCAAATAGCAGAAAATCTCATCCTCAGCGGAGAACGAAAAACCGCTCTAATTATTGGTGCTGAAAAGCTCAGCAGCATGGTCGATTGGGAAGATAGAAATACTTGCGTTCTTTTTGGTGATGGCGCAGGATCGGTCATTCTTACAGTCGACGAAAATAATGATAAGGGACGCAAACTCCTTTCTTCTTCGTTAGGCAGCGATGGCAGGCAAACCGATATCCTGCATGTGCCAGGGGGCGGATCAGCGTGCCCAATAACTCCAGACAATGCTGACCAAAAACTTAATACGATTCGCATGCAAGGACGTGAAGTTTACAAATATGCGGTCAATGCAATGCGACGCGCAGCC
Organism: Verrucomicrobiales bacterium; assembly: GCA_014239335.1. Lineage (GTDB taxonomy): Bacteria > Verrucomicrobiota > Verrucomicrobiia > Verrucomicrobiales > DEV007 > EC70. Next base: position 5,577 of record JAAZZC010000187.1, on the reverse strand, counting down.
GAAGATGCTTTGCAAAAATATGGTTTGAGCTCTGAAGATGTGGACATGGTAATTCCTCATCAGGCAAATCTAAGAATCATAGAAGCCATTACAGATCGGATGGGCATTCCAAAAGAAAAGACCTTCATCAACTTAACAAAATATGGAAACACCTCAGCAGCGGCCATTGCTATTGCTTTGGATGAAGCCAATAAAACAAAATCCATTAATGACGGGGACACTGTCCTACTTGTTGCATTTGGAGCCGGACTCACATGGGCCAGTTACCTATTGAAATGGTAATCAATTGGTCGTTAATCACATGAGCCACGATGCTTACTGACTCACATTGTCATCTCGCCTCTGGAAATTTTTCTTCTGACCTCAATGACGTCATCGAACGAGCAGTCACTGCAAAAGTATCACGGATGGTGACAATTTCTACTGACCTTGAAGACGCATCAAAATGCATAGAGATTGCAAAAAATAATGACTCGGTATCCGCAGCCGTAGGCATTAATCCCTGCTCCGTCACGGAGATCAAAAATGATAACTGGATCGAAGAGATCAGGAACATTGCCGAAAATGAATCCGTCGCCGCTATCGGAGAAATTGGATTAGATTACTTTCATCCGGCCCCGTCGTGTTGGACTGAGAAATCCTATAGGAATCTCCAAGGTGAATTTTTCCATTCCCAACTAGAACTGGCAGTCGAGCTTGGTCTAAATGTTGTGATCCACCACAGAGACAGAGGCGATGAATGCTGGAAGGAAATAAACAAAATAATCGCTCCATTCCATGGGAAAATAAGAGCAGTCTTCCACTGCTTCAGCTCATCATGGGAATCAGCAAAGCCTCTGATCGAACAAGGTCACCTGATCTCCTTCACTGGTATCGTAACCTTCAAGAACGCATCTGAAATCCAACAATGCGCGAAATCTTGCCCGGTCAATTCCTTCATGATCGAAACTGATTCTCCTTATCTTGCTCCAACCCCATTCAGAGGCAAGCGCTGCGAACCTATACATGCAATGACCACAGCTCAATTCATTGCAGATCTAAGAGAAACCTCAGTAGAGAGCCTCTCAGAAAAAACAAGCGAGACGGCAGATTCATTTTTCCGATTCTGAGAGATCCAATCAGTTCCGGTCTTGGCCTCCAAGCAGTAAACTCTCCCCTTCGCTCCTAGCGACAATCACGGCCCCGCATGAATCACTAAAAACGTTCACGCTTGTCCTGCACATGTCCAGGATCCTATCCACTGCATAAATTGCTCCGATCGCCGCGAAGGCTCCCTCCAATTTTGCATTAGTAGCTTCTACATTCTGCAGAATAATCACAATAGCAACTAAGCTCGCCGAGGGAACTCCTGCGACCCCTATACTTGTAAGAAGAGCCAAAATAACAATCGATAATTGAGCAGAAAAATCCAACGTGATTCCCATGACCTGAGCTATAAACAGGACCGCAACGCATTCGTACAAGGCAGTACCATCCATATTTACTGTAGCACCCAAAGGAAGAACAAAACTTGAGACGCGCTTTGAGACTCCTGCATTCTGCTGAAGGCACTTCAAAGTGACTGGGAGAGTCGCAGAAGAGGACGCCGTTGAAAATGATGTGAGTAGGGCCTCTTTCATCGCAGAGAAATGATTAATAGGATTCACTTTTGCCAATAAAAGAAGCATCAGAGGAAGAACGATAAAAAAGTGTATTCCTAACGCAAGAATTACTGAGAACATGTACTTACTCATAGAGAATAAAAAGGAAGGACCTGTCTGAGAAATGGTCCAACCCATCAGGCCAAAGACTCCCAGAGGCGCCAGCTTCATGATCCATCCTGTTATTTTAATCATGAGCTCATTGACTCCTATGATAAGATCAGTGAGAGTCTCTGCCGCCTGCCCCTGCAAGGACAAGAGGCCAAACGCTGTGAGTATACTAATGAATATGAGAGACAGCATAGCCCCATTATCTGAAGCTGATTGAAAAACATTTTCAGGAATCATTCTCTCAATCAAAGAACCCACTACTCCCAGAGGATGCGGCTCGTCCTGAAGACCAGTCGCATCCTTGCCGACCGATTCTCCTTTCTTCTCAAATTCTTCACTATTCTCACTCATGAACTTAACTAGTTCAGGATTTGGTTGACCATCAACGAGGCCAGGCTTCATCAGATTAACTACCGAAAGACCAATCACAATAGCTACAGAACTCGTCAGCATATAATATCCCAACGTCTTTAGTCCCAGACGCCCAAATCCCCCTGACTTCTTCCTTCCCGCAATCCCTGCCACGATAGAAGAGAATATGAGAGGCACGATCACCATCTTCAGGAGCCCTATAAAAACCGTATTACCAAGAAACTTTAGTATGCCAACATAGACAGTGGGGTGATGCGGGAGCATTCTCTCCTTTGCATTCAAACCAAACTCACGTTGAATGAGGGTCCCTGCAATAACGCCAAAAATAAGAGCTATTAAAATCTGCCAGTGCAACTTTAACTTGAACATGACTCATACCATAACTCTGCCTGAGTAAGACTCAAAAGAAGAAAAATTATGTTTATTCAAACAGTTCCTTTTGACCTGAGCCAATGCTGATAGCATCATGACACAACCCAAAAATGGAATCCTCTAAAGTTAGAACAAGATTTGCCCCTTCTCCTACAGGATATCTTCATGTTGGAGGCGCTCGCACTGCATTATTTAATTGGCTTTACGCTAAGCACAATGATGGAGATTTCATTCTTCGAATAGAGGATACTGACCATGAACGGAACACGGATCAATCATGTGACGAAATATTAAATGGCTTGAAATGGCTCAATCTGGACTGGGATGAAGGCCCAGGAAAAGAAGGCGGCGATGGGCCCTTCTATCAGAGCCAGCGCCACAGTGTTTATGAGGAATACCTCAAGAGATTAGAAGACTCTGATCTAGTATATGAAGATAATGGAGCGATCCGTTTCAAGGTCCCAATTTCCGACGTTGAGTTTCATGATGAAATTTGCGGACCTCAAACTATTAATTTAACCACGACGGGCAATCGTGCCTGGGACAAAGAAAAGGGAATAGAAATTGAAGCGAATCCGGATTTCATAATACGGAGACCTGATGGAACCTTTTTGTTTCATTTCGTCAACGTCATTGATGACATCGAAATGAACATCTCTCATGTCATCAGAGGAGAAGATCATTTATCCAATACTCCAAAGCATGTCGCTTTGTTTAAGGCTCTGAATTGCCCCGTTCCGATCTTCGCTCACATTCCTTTAATATTGAATGAAGACGGTTCCAAGATGAGCAAAAGGGATGCCGGGGCAGGAATCGAATGGTACAAAAATAAAGGATTCCTAGCAGAAGCCGTAACTAATTACATTGCACTACTTGGCTGGTCTCCAAAAGACGATAGAGAACAATTAACTACGAGTGAAATAATTGAGTTGTTTGACTTTGACCACTTAAACAAAAGCAATTCACGTTTTGATCTAAATAAATGCAAATGGCTTAACGGGCAATATGTCAGCAATCTAACTGAAAAGGAATACCTCGAAAAGGCCCTCCCCTTCTCAAGTAATGCATCAGAACAGGTGATCTCATTGACCCAATCGAGGGTCCAGCACCTTTCAGAAATAGAAAAAATACTAGAGCCAATTTTAAATGACAACTACCCCACAGATCATGATGCATCTCTAAGAATTTCAACTGATCCAAAAACTGGCAAAAGGATCAAGGAGCTAAGTAGTGCCCTTGAATCTCTGGACCCTTGGACCGCTGAAAATATAAAGAACGCAGTCAAAGATTTCGCGGAAACAAAACAAATCAAAATGGGGGCTCTGATGTTTCCTTTACGCGTTTGCTCTACTGGGGTTGGACAAGGCACTGACCTGATGCCCACTCTAGAAACGATTGGAAGCGTCGCGACAGTTGCAAGGATCAAGAAAAGACTCGATAAAATCTATACTGATATTTAATCCGATGAACAATTCAGAGAAAACATTTACCGTTAACGACCTCAAAGACTGGTCAACCATCAATGAGCAATTTGATGTGCCGGCATTGCTGTCTGTTTTCGGAAACCCTGTAGAACACTCACTGTCTCCGCAACTTCATAACCCGGCATTAAATTTCTGCGGCATTAAGTCTCAATACGTAAAAATCAAAGTTCCAGAGGACCAATTTCCAGAAGCTCTGAACTTAATCAAGGAGAACGGATTCTATGGTACAAACTGCACTGTCCCCTTGAAGTTCGAAGCCATTAACGCCTGCGACAGTGTTGACGACTCAGCCCGCAGAATGGGAGCCGTGAACACGGTCCGCTTCGAGGACGGAAAGTCCTTAGGAAGTAACAGTGACGGGCCTGGCCTAGTCCGTGCAATACGGGAAGAATTTTCAATCGACCTTAGTGATTTGCGGGTAATGATCCTAGGAGCAGGAGGCGGTGCCGGGCGCGCAGTTGCCATCCAATGCGCAATTGAAGAAGTGGAGAGATTAGTCCTAGTCAACAGAACAGAAGAAAAGGTCAAACCCGTGTATGATGAAGTCTCGAAGGACCTGAAGGAAAAACACATTCATTCCTCACCATCCCGGTTAAAGATGACAGGGTGGTCGAAGCTCGAACTCGAAGAGGAACTTGGAGACACAGACCTCATCATCAATGCTAGTTCACTCGGCATGAAGAACTCTGACCCTGAACTTATTCCTACTGGCTTATTACAACCACACCATCTCGTATACGATATGGTATATAGCCCTAGAAAAACAAAATTAATAAGAAACGCCATCTCTACTGGGGCCCGCTCCGCTAATGGAATTTCTATGCTCCTTCATCAGGGCGCCATCTCATTTGAGACCTGGTTTAATCGCGAAGCTCCTATAAATGAAATGCGCAAAGGCCTTAATGATGCACTTAAGGATTAATCAATTTCATATCACTTAAAGAACATACAATGAAAAAAATTACCGCACAAAATACCCCCGAAGCGATAGGACCATACTCCCACGCAGTTAGGACTGGGAACCTACTAATAACTTCAGGCCAAATTCCCGTAGATCCATCAACCGGTTCACTAGTTGCCGATCTGATCGAAGATCAAACGGACCAAGTAATGGCGAACCTAAAAGCCATCCTTAAAAATGAAGGGCTCTCACTTATGAATGTTGTCAAAACAACCGTATTTTTAAAGGACATGGCTGAATTTGCACAATTTAACAGTGTCTATGAAAAGCATTTTGAATCGCACAAACCAGCGAGGTCCACGATTCAGGTCGCTTCTCTCCCTCTCGATTGCAGGATAGAAATTGAAGCGATTGCAGAAATCGAAGTCCGTTAAATGATTAGAGGCTTAGATTAAATTTTTGGAGCCTCATTTTGTGTAGTCAACCGATTCAAAGATACCGCCTCCTAATAATACATCTTCAGAGTAAAACGCACACACCTGACCAGGCGTAATTGCTCGCTGAGGCTTTTCGAAGACCAAATCGATCGAATTATCGCCTTCCCCTCCGTAATTAAAAGACGCAGACACCGCTGCCGTTCTGTATCTAGGCTGAGCTAATATTTTTTCTCCCTGAACTGGCTTGCTGTTAACGAAAG
>JAAZZC010000050.1 GCA_014239335.1 Verrucomicrobiales bacterium | reverse complement strand
CTTATTGGGACTTTAATGATCCATCAGACCCGCAATCAGCAACGGATGTGTCTGGTAACTCACCTGCTGTAGATTTTACAGGACCTGCCAAGTATTCAGATGACGGAGGTGGTTTCAGTGGAGCTGCTGGCGACTATGCGTTAGAGCTTGGCGGTGTCAATGATCGTTCAGCTGCCGTAACACCAGAAGGCACACACTTTGATGAGGCTGTTGAAACTAACGAAATGTCAGTCGCTTTCTGGCAAAATACCACACAGGTTGGTAACACTAGTGCATTCTGGATTCATTCGCCAGAAGCTACGGGGAACCAGCGCGGATTTCAGGCTCACACTCCCTGGGGCAATGGAACGATCTTTTTTGATCAGTCTGGTTGTTGCGGAGCCCCTCAACGACTCACGGTCGGGGGACAAGTCATTACAAACCAATGGCAGCACTTCGTATTTAAACGCGATGAAGATGGAAATATGGAAATATGGGTCGACGGCGAACTCCGAGCCGAACAAGGAGGAGCCGAGCCACTGGATCCATTCAATGGTATCATTACAATCGGCGCAGAAGGAAATAACCTTAATAACAGTATGGCAGGAAGAATTGATGACTTTGCAATTTACAACCGCCCACTTGATGCCGCAGAAATTCTATCCCTCTACGAAGGTGCTTTAGCAATTGACTTAATCACCCCCCCTGCCCTTTTTACTATCACTGACGTAGAACGTGATGAAGATGGTCAGGTCACATTAACTTTCAATGCAAGACCGAACGTCATCTATGCAGTGGATGTCTCTGAAGACTGTGAATTGTGGCAAGAAATTGATGATAATGTGGTCGGATCAAAAGGAAAAGCCACTTTCATTGATATATCAGGATTTGGCGAGCAGAAGAGTTTATTCTACAGTGTGCGAATCATTGATTAATGAGCCGGATTGCTCTCTTAGCTATTATTACGCTAATCACATCAATGGGTTGTACAAAACAACCCATTGATGCTGATAGCCTCGAGGAATTAAAAACCAAAAGAAAAGAGCTCGATCAGACTGTTCTTGCAGATGAAATAAAACAACCCATTGATGCTGATAGGATCGAAGAACTAAAAATTAAAAGAAAAGAGCTCGACCAGACTGTCTTTGCAGATGAAACGCAAGCCGTTCGTCATGAAGGGGTATTTATCCGTTTATGGGATCAATTAAGAAATGATGATCCTTATAAGGTCCTCAATGATTTCTCGTTCGATAACATTATCCTAGGTGAACCGGCACCTAAGCCTTCACTAGAGTGGGAAATTAAAGGAATTAAGTTCGTTTCACTGAACGGCACAAAAAAGAAACTTAATGTTAATGAATTCAGACAACTCCTCAATAATCTCTCCGAGAAAGGATGGAAACTGAAACAGAGCGAATGGCATCATACTGGTTTCCAGCCAGCAACGAAAGATGAGCCTGCTCGCTCTATCATTTCTTGCGAATTGCATTGCATCTTTAACAGCGATGATCAGCGGGTCATTGTCCGCGGTAAACTCAAAGTAACATGGGCGAATAATAAAGAAGGCCAGCCAGTCCCAAGCCTCATCGATACGACTGGGCTAGAAATCATATCTCGCAAAGGCAAACCAATGTTTACAGAGATCATGAACGCGGATCCAGGAACTGAAGCCCCTGGCCGTTTCCCAAGATTCAGTCCGCTACTGGTTCGAGACCTGGACGGCGACGGACTATCTGAAATAGTTACAGCAGGCTGTAATCTAGTCTACAAAAACGAAGGGAACGGCAGATACACAAAAAGAGATTTCTTAAAGAATGGTATCAATCGACCTGCAGAAGCAGGCCTATTGGCCGATCTTAATGGTGACGGCCTCATCGATTATATTGGCGGTGATTCGGAGGACGGATCATTATTATTATTTCTTGGATCCGAAGGAGGACAATTTATAGATAATCCTTACAAATTTAATGTTCCGCCACTCGAAGGATTACATACGATCACTGCAGGAGACATTGATGGAGACAGCGATCTTGATCTTTTCATCGGACAATGGAAAGCACCTTACATTGGAGGATCAATGCCCACTCCCTATTACAATGCAAATGACGGATATCCAGACTATTTACTTCGCAATGAAGGTGATGGCACATTCGTGAACATTACTAATAATTCAGGTCTATCTAAAAAAAGCAACAGACGCACATTCAGCGCCTCCTTAGTAGACCTAGACTTTGATCAGGATCTCGACCTGATCGTTGTCGCTGACTTTTCTGGTTTAGACTTATATATTAACGATGGGAAAGGACATTTTTCCGACATCACGGACCAGCTCGGAAAGGAACGGCATGCCTTTGGAATGTCTCACACTTTTGGAGATTGGAATAGCGATGGAATTGAAGACCTGTGCTTGGTAGGTATGAGTTCAACTACTGCAAGGAGGCTAGACGGCCTCGGCATTTCAAAACCAGGATATGAAAAGTATTCAGAAATGCGTGCCCCCATGACATTCGGTAATAGACTGTATGTTAGGAACAAGGAAGGAGCATTATCTCAACCATCATTCACCGCAGGAGCCGCTCGTTCGGGCTGGTCATGGGGTTGTGCAGCTACGGACTTTGACCTTGATGGAGACACCGATCTTTATGTTGCTAATGGGCATATCAGTGGCAAATCAGCGAAAGACTACTGCACTCGGTTCTGGTGCCATGACCTCTATACCGGAACCTCAAAACCAAATGAAGTCATTGACAGCCTATTTAAAACCGAACTCTTGTCCGGACTGGGTCGCGATTTTTCGTGGAACGGATTCGAGCACAATGCCATGTTCATCAATCTCCCAAACAAAGGGTTCCTGAATGCAAGTTTCCTTTTAGGCACTGCATTCGAATATGATTCGAGAGCTGTTATTGCAGCCGACCTAGATGAAAATGGAACTCAAGATCTAATAGTCATTGAATACCAATCATCAACCATGAAACAACGAATGCATATGTATAGCAATATAGGAAATCCGGAACATTCATGGATAGGGATAAAGATAAAAAACAGCCCGAAAATTTCACCCATTGGAACCGTCATATCAATGAAATCTAAGGAGAGAGAATGGAGCAAAACGATCGTTACCGGTGATGGATTCACATCACAAGGGCCAGCAATTGCCCATTTTGGACTTGGAAAAATTAAAGACATCTCCGAGGTCCAGATACGATGGCCGACCGGAGAAATTCAAACCCTCCGAGAACCTAAAATTAACCGATACCATCAAATCGAATACAAAAAAACAAATTAAGATGTTCTCCTAAAATTAGGCATAATGCTAAAGCATCCCATAATTGCTTCTATGAAACTTATTCTTTTCCTCAGTATATTTCCATTCATTGCCTCTTTACAGGGAACCACAAGATCAAAACCTAACATCATATACATTTTACTGGATGATGCGGGATACGGAGACCTTTCCTGCTACGG
>JAAZZC010000053.1 GCA_014239335.1 Verrucomicrobiales bacterium | reverse complement strand
TCAGATTCCTTGAATTATCGTTTTGTGAATGACTCGTCCGCGATGATGCTAACCATCAAATCACGCAACTTATACTCATTTTTCTTTGATGCTTCTAAAAGGCGATGAATCATCTCAGAATCGGCATAATTCATTTCTCTTCCCATCGCATATTCAGAAAGCTTGGTGAGCAAATTCCTGGCAATCTTATCTTTGTCTTCTAAGAGGATTCTCTTAAGACCTTCCATGCCATCGATGGCACGACCATCACGATGAATAGCGTCAGACTCGACCTTGGTCGTGTCAACATACTCGCGAGTGATGCGTTCTTTCTTCACCACTTTTCCTTCTTTCTTCTCTTCGGGTATTTTGGTCACGACAAACTTCCGGTAAGTCTCGCGATACCGACCCAAAACATCGAAATTCTCCATGGCCAAACCAAAGGGATCCATCTTGCTGTGGCAAGAGGCACAGGCAGGGTCGTTACGATGCTCATTAATACTGTCTTTAATCGTGAATGTTTCCGTGGGCGCTTTCAGGGCTTCTACTTCAAGATTGGCAGGAAGTTTCAACTCCATCCCATAGATATTTTCAGCCACCCAGGCGCCCCGATAGAAAGGATTCGTGAATTCGCCATTGGTGGTCATCATCAAGACACCAGCCTGTGTTAGTAGGCCACCACGCAGCGACTCTTTATCGAGCATGACTTTTTGAAAGGCCCTTTGGCGCCGCAACTTTTTGTCGTTCACTATCAACTTAGAGTCTTTTTGATCGGCTTTGTTTGGCAATTCCTCTTCTTCAGGGAGTTCTAATTGATAAATGTCATTCAACGGTCTGTTGATCACCACGAAATCAGAATCAATAAAACTCAGGAGACTCAGGTTCTCATTCAAGATCACCTTGAAGAACTCAATGCTTTCCTGCACCAAGAAGGGTTTCAGTTTTGCTGTTTTTTCACCAAGCCTATCCCCAAACGTATGCGCGAGTATGTCCGCCTGAAGATTCACGATGTCTATTTTATGAAGCTCAAGCCACTGCTCTGTAAAATTACTAATAAAACGCCGAGCTTTAGGGTCTTGCAGCATCCTTAAGGCTTCAGCAGAACGAACGCTTGTATCCTTCAACTTCCCTTCGGAAGCCAACTTGATCAAACGGTCGTCGGGAAGTGAATTCCACAGAAAGTAAGACAACCTGGACGCAATCGCATAATCATCGAGATTGAGAGAATCACCTTCGTACTTATACAAAAATTTGGGTGAGCAGAGCATCATCGTCAAGGCCGACTGCACGGCATCGAGGACGTTTTCATCCGTTTCATATCTCTTTTTTGCCACATCGAAAAATCGCGTCAACTCGCTGTCATTCACCGGTCGGCGAAAGAGTTTGACGGCCAACTTCCTAATGAATTGTTGATATTGCTTATGTGGGTCGTGGTCCTTCAGGTCTTCATAGTAGGTGTTGTAAAACTCGTTTTTTGGAGGCCAACTGTCATAATAGGGGCCGGTCACGTCAGCCGAAATGAAGTGCAATAACGCTTTTGGCAGCTTGGCGAACGCCTTGTTTACAGGCAGCGGAGGTATCGGCTTGAGTTTACTGAGATCCTTGGGCAATGGATAAAAATAATTGTAACTATAAAGAACAGCATTCTGTCCTGGCTCCAAATAGATCCGCACTTTGTCGCTTAATAAAAAATCCTGGGTGCTGAGTGCTTTTTTA
>JAAZZC010000054.1 GCA_014239335.1 Verrucomicrobiales bacterium | reverse complement strand
ACTGAGGAAGCACCCGCTACTGAGGAAGCTCCCGCTACTGAGGAAGCTCCCGCTACTGAGGAAGCACCCGCTACTGAGGAAGCACCCGCTGAGGAAGCACCCGCTGAGGAAGCTCCTGCTGCTGAGGAAGCACCCGCTGAGGAAGAGAAGAAGGACTAGTTTAAAGTTTTCTTATTAAGATAACTTGTCGAGTTTCCCTCAATCCGGAGGCTCTTGAAATTTCATGATTGGCATCATGTGTGTTTTTTCATAAAAATACTTGCATGAAATTATTACTAAAATTGTTTCTTGGGGTTATTTTAGTAGGCACACTTTTAGCCACTGATGATCAGTCCGTCGTATTAAATGCACGTCAAATTGGTGAGGCTTTAGACGTAGTAGGCAATCCTTTAACAGAGAAAGAGAAAAGGGAATTAGATCGTGCGAAAACAACTGGAGAGGTGGCGGCAATTTTCGAGCCTAAAAGCATTGTTGAAGTTGTTATTAATCCTGAATCAAGAGTTAAAGTTAAGAGCCTATTGGTTTTGCCAAGCCTTGTGGAAAAGGGGTGGACTTCACATCTAATTAAGATAATTAATGAGGCGGGAGTTACGGCCCCGTTACAGGTGACTAGTGCTCAGGCCTTGCCATTAGCGAACGCGGCAAAGGAATCGTTAGCTGATAGGTGGTTGAAATTAGATATTTTTCGGGGTCGTCCTTTAGCAAAAACATTAAGCGGTGTTTCGATTGAATATCGGATTCTACAAATTTACTCACGTGATTCAGGAAAAAGATCAGCGAAATTAAAATTTGATGTGGGGCAAGGGACTCAAGATTTAGGATTTCGCAGTGAAATCTTAATTAATTTTGATTGTTTATCTTCAGCTGATCTTTCCTTTGAGGTTTTGGACGAAAACAAAGAACCGACAATTGCAGCGTTTGAGATTAGAGACTTGCTCGGAAGGATATATCCTGACCAGACAAAGCGAGTTGCTCCAGATATGCATTTCCATCCTCAAATTTATAGAGGCTCTGGTGAAACTGTAAGATTGCCTAAGGGAGAATATAGGATTGGATATTCCAGAGGGCCAGAGTACATGGCAGGCGAGAAGAAGTTCACTTATGACGGGAAGGGGGGTAAACTGACTTTTGAATTGGAAAGGTGGATAGATCCTAGCAAGCATGGATGGTGGTCAGGGGATCATCATATACATGCCGCCGGTTGCGCTCATTATACTAAACCAACTGAAGGTGTGCATGCTGATGCTATGATCAGGCATTGTATAGGTGAGGATTTGAAGGTTGGATCTAACTTAACGTGGGGGCCATGTTTTGATTATCAAAAACAATTCTTCACAGGAAAAGATGATAAGGTTTCCAAGTATCCGTACCTGTTAAGGTATGATGTTGAGGTTTCTGGATTCGGCTCACACCAGTCAGGTCATTTGTGTTTACTTAGGCTCAAAGAGCAAATGTATCCAGGTGGTGACTCTAAGCATCATTGGCCAACGCTTGGTCTCAATACGTTGCGTTGGGCTAAGGCTCAAGGTGCATTAGTTGGGCCGGCCCATTCAGGGTGGGGACTGCGATGTGAGAGTGAGGATCTTCCTAATTATGAGATCCCACCATTTGATTCTATTGGGGCTAATGAATACATCGTTGACGTTACTCATAACGTTCCTGGTCCTGACGGGAAATTAGTCCCCGCAGTTGATTTTCTTTCAACAGTTGATACACCAATTGTTTGGGAGCTTAATATTTGGTATCACACACTGAATGTAGGTTACAGGACTAGAATTAGTGGTGAAACGGATTTTCCCTGCATATACGGTGAGCGTGTTGGTCTTGGCAGGAGTTATGTCAAAATTGATGGCAAACTTAATTACGAAAGCTGGTGCGAAGGAATAAGGGCTGGAAGAAATTATACTGGTGACGGTAGGAGTCATTTAATGGATTTTACAGTCTCTGGTGTGGAGGTTGGTACGAAAGGGAGTGAAGTTTCCATTGCACAAGGCGGGCCCATTAGGGCAAGTGTCAGGGCTGCGGCTCTCCTTCCAAAGGTAGTGAATCAGAGTTTCAAAGGTTTGTCATATACGGCAAAACCTTATTGGCATGTGGAGAGAGCTCGAGTTGGGAATGATAGAAAAGTTAAGGTAGAACTTCTGGTCAATGGATATCCAGTTAAAGAAGTAGAAATGGTGGCAGATGGAAAAATCAACGACATAGATTTTAATGTTAATATTGATCGGAGTTCATGGCTGGCGGTTAGAGTGTTAGGCACTTCTCATTCTAATCCATTTTGGGTTCTTGTTGATGACAAGCCCGTGAGGGCGTCTAAGCGGAGCGCTCTTTGGTGCCTTCAATCAGTGGAAAAATGTTGGTCTCAGAAAGAGAGGTTCATTTCTAAGAATGAGTTAAATGATGCACGTTTAGCCTATGACCATGCAAGAGCGGAATACAATAAGCGAATTGAGGAATGCGTTTTTGAATAATAAGAATCACGATTTAATCATATCGTGATTTGTTTATCGGTAGATCTTCGTATTAAGTAGACTCTTAGATGCGTAAGACAAAAATCATATCGACTCTAGGGCCGGCAAGCGATTCTGATGAAGTTCTTGATCAACTCATTCGTTCTGGGACTGATGTTTTTAGATTGAACATGAGCCATGCTAAGCATGATTGGGTAAGAGACATTATCCCACGAATTAGATCGTTGTCGGAAAAATCTGGAAAGTTTGTTGCCGTCCTAATGGATTTACAAGGTCCTTCCATTAGGACCGGTGATTTATCAGATTCGCTACAGCTCAAGGAGGGAGATCTTTGTGAGTTGTGTTTGGGTGATGCTGAGCCATGCATGGAAAATAGTACTTCTGTCAACTATCCAGGTTTGGCAGAGGACTTATCAATTGGTGATATCGTTCTCGTTGATAATGGTGTTATTCAGCTCAAGGTCATGGAATTAGCTGATGATCGTATTTCATGTACAGTGTTAACGGACGGAGTCTTGGGATCAAGGAGACACATTAATCTGCCAGGTATTAATGTTAGGTTGCCTGCACTGACAGAAAATGACATGACTGACGCAATGCTCGCGGCGGAAATGAGCATTGATTTTCTAGGTCTAAGTTTTGCCAGAGAAGCTGCCCATATTGAAGAGTTAAGAGTGGCGGTTGAGCAGGCAGGATCTCGAGCTCAAATCATTGCCAAGATTGAAGATCAGCAAGCGATGAAGCACCTTGATGAAATTATTCTTGCATCTGATGTTGTGATGGTTGCTAGAGGGGATCTAGGCATTGAGGTTAATATAGAAGAGTTGCCTTTGGTCCAGAGGAGGATTGTTAGGAAGTGCATTAAATTAGGCCGAAGAGTTATCGTTGCCACGCACATGCTTGAATCGATGCTGGATAGCCCATTGCCGACTCGTGCAGAGGTGACTGATGTTGCCAATGCAGTCTATGAACAGGCTGACGCAGTGATGCTCAGTGGTGAGACCAGCATTGGTCAATATCCGGTTAAGAGTGTTGAATTATTAGACAGGATAACGACGAGGAACGAACTTGTTGGTGCTAATTTCGCAGAAGCCGCAGCTTTGAAAACTCACAAACAAAAGACAGTAAAGGCTGCAGTTGTTTTGGCTAATTCAATACCAGGCTGTAAGATTGCTGTGTTTACTAAGAGAGGGGTGATGGCCAATTATGTTTCAAATTTGCGGCCTAATGAGGCGCATATTTATGCTTTCTCAGAAGATGTTCAGGTGCTTAGGCACTTGTGCCTTAATCGCGCAGTCACTGGTGTTCGGGCAAAGTTCAGTAATGACGCTGAAGAGACTGTTGCGAGGGGTGTTGATGAACTTAAGAGGCGTGGTTTTGCGGAAGAGGGAGAATCAGTAATAGTTCTAAGTGATGTTTTGGGCGGGGAATTTGTGCAGGATTCAATTCATTTGCGTGAAATAGAATAAATGCAGATAAATTAGGAATATTGTGCTAAAATTAACTAAAGAATTATTAAGATGATGAAAAAATCAAAACATTTTGTTAGTGTGTTCCTTTTGGCGATTGCTCTTGTGATCCCTTCGCTGGGAGAAGAGAAGTCTAAGGTAGAGAAGTCCAATAAAGTTGCCGCTGCTCTGAAAGGTAAATTAATTGAGTATAAAGGCGATAAAATTGCTGACGGTGAAATTTCTGCAAAAGTCGACTACTACGTTCTTTATCATTCAGCTTCTTGGTGAGGCGGTTGTAAGTCAGTTACGAAACAGTTAGTTTCGATTAATAAGAAAAATAACAAACTAGGTGATAAGAAGAAATTCCAAATTGTTCTAGTCGATTATGACAGAAGCGCGAAGGGGCTCGAAGGTTATTTAAAGAGTAGTAAAATGAGTTGGCCGGCGATCAAGTTGGACCAGAAAAAATCTGTTAGTAAATTAACTTCACTAGGGGATACTGGATTCATACCTAATATTGTTTTACTCAAGCCAGACGGCACAATGGTTTCTAATAAAAGAAACGAAGTTATTAAGAAGTTATCTGAGTTGTCAGGTTCTTAGATTTCAAGAATAGACATTGGTTCTAGAGTCTTAGTCTATTGAGTTGATTTTTTGTTCCTTGTTAACTCATAGTTAAGCTGAAAATATGTAACATACTGGAACTTAATCCCATGAGCATATTTAACAGAATCAGTTTCATCTTAGTTATTTGCTTGCTGGGTATTTATTCGGCGAAACTTTCTGCTGACATAGTTGCTCGAGAGGATGGTTTTGATTTACTCGAAGATAGTTACATAGAGGTTGATTCAGAGTTCGGAGTCCTCAGTAACGATTTGTTTGATGGAACTAATATTACTACTGAGCTTAAGAGTTCTCCTGAAAATGGGACTTTGATCTTTGGGTCGGATGGATCATTTAAATATACACCTGATCCAAATTTTAGTGGTGAGGATTCTTTTAGTTATTCTTTTCAGAGTCAACCGGAAGTGATCGAGTTTGAAGTGAGTAAGTCCCGTTCTAAGGTGGACTTTTCTGCGACGCTCACGGCTCTCGGTATTAGTCAGACCAGGTCAGACAGCTCTGGGCTTGAGGGTAATTTGCAAGTGGCCCTATCACCCACGGAGAGCCCCTTCGAGAATATACAGATTGAAGATGCGTCACTTGTTTTAACTGATGATGTTGAACTTAATTATAGGTTTCTCTTCGTAGTTACGGCTTCAGTTTCTGCTGATGGTGGTGACTTGATACTTAATATGACTAAGCCGGGTCCAGAGGCCACGGTTTCTGGATCCGGTGATTTCAGTCAGGTCGACAACGAATTCCAAATCGTTGGCACTGCTGATATTAGTGCATCTCTTGATCTTGGTGTTCCTGATGGCCCGCAATCATTTGATACAGTGCTTGAAGATATCGACCTTAACGGCCGCATCACTGAAAGTGGTCAGGTCCTGACGCTAAACGTGCCTGTTACGTTCCAAGGTTCATTTGATATTAGCGGTAACATAATTGACCTTGATATTGAAGGAGTCATAGTAGCGACTGCTCCAAAGCCTTCCTCGGAACAAAGTAATGTTGCTGAAGTTATCCTTGAGATTGATCCTACGAACGATGCTCCTGATCTTATTC
Source organism: Verrucomicrobiales bacterium (assembly GCA_014239335.1). Lineage (GTDB taxonomy): Bacteria > Verrucomicrobiota > Verrucomicrobiia > Verrucomicrobiales > DEV007 > EC70. Next base: position 5,754 of record JAAZZC010000054.1, on the reverse strand, counting down.
CTGACGACTTTGTAGTGGATGGTGGATCCCTTGAAGGGAATGTCTTGAAAAATGATTCTGATGTTGATGGAGACGCTTTCACCGCTCAGCTGCAAAATGCACCAAACAAAGGGACGTTGTCCTTAAGTTCTGATGGTAGTTTTGAATATAAGCAAAATGCCGGGGCCGAAGGTTATGATGAGTTTGTTTATTCTGTTTCGAACCGTGGCGGCAACGTTTCTCGCAAGCTTTTCACTTATTCAAGTGAATGGTCGTATCTTGACGACGGCTCTAATCAGGGAAGTTCTTGGAGTGGAGTTGATTTTGATGATTCGACTTGGAGTGGTGGAGTGGGACAGTTCGGTTATGGTGAAGGGGATGAGAATACGGTAATTAGTTATGGTTCTAATTCTAACAATAAACACGTCACTACCTATTTTAGGAAGCAGTTCTATTTGAGGGATCCTGACTCAGTAAACTCAATGGTCATTGGGCTTGTGCGGAATGATGCGTGTGCTGTTTTCCTGAACGGCAAGGAGGTATTCCGTGACAGTAGTCTTAATGACAATGCCCAATACAATACTCTTTCCTCGACGGATCTTTTTGAGGAGGATTATCAAATCAATGTGGCTGTGCCTATTTCGTTATTAAGGGATGGTGTTAATGTGCTGGCCGTAGAAGTTCACAAGAGCTCAAGGTCCAGTTCCAAATTTAGTTTTGATTTAAATGCAACTGCGATAATTCCTCCATTTACTCGGATTTTTGCTAGCGGTGAATCATGGAGCTATTTGGATAATGGCTCTGATCCAGGGAATGACTGGGACTCTATAAATTATGATGATTCGTCATGGAAGAGTGCTCAATCTCCACTCGGGTACGGTGAGGATGAGGTCGTAGGGAATGTTGGTTTCGGTGACGACTCAAATAATAAGCATGCGACAACTTATTTTAGAAAATCCTTTCAGTTTCTAGGCGCTTCGGAGGTCGTTTCTTCTAAGATAAGAATACGTAAAGATGATGGTATTGCTGTTTATCTAAACGGTACGGAAATTGTCAGAGATAACCTCAGCGCAAATGCAGGTGCTGCGACATTTGCTGAGTCGACAATTGGTGAGAACGATGAGCAGCTAGTGAAAGAATATGTGATTGATTCTAGCCTTCTGGTCGATGGGCTGAATGTCATATCGGCAGAGGTTCATCAGGCCAATGCGAGCAGCAGTGACCTTTTCTTTGACGCTGAGCTTTTCGTTAGCATTGGAAAGATAAGAGAATTTGTAAGCCTTAATCTAGCCGATGCGGTTGCTGGCAAAGATACAGATGAGGATGGGTGGTTTGATGAGACTGAAGTCTTCTTTAGTAGTTCACCGACTGATCCTGATAGCGTTCCCCGGTTCCAGTTAAAGTCTAGCGTGTTAGAGAATGGTCAGGTGCAATATATGTTCCCAGCGGAGCAGGGTTCGGGATATGTCATTCAGACATCGAATGACCTTCAAACATGGATGACTCTAAAGAAGTTAATCGTTGGCCGCGGCAATATTGCAGCGGAGAGATTCTCAGCCTCTGGCAAGCGCCACTTCTACAGAATAAAGAAGCAGTGAGTTTTTTTATTAGGCTAACTTAGTTCTTACCGTTTCGAGTAATTTCTTTGTCGCTTTGATTCCATCGAATTCACTCATTTTACTGCCCTCGTATTCGACTCCGACATATCCCCGGTAACCAGCATCAATAACGATCTTCATCATTTTATGATAATCTGTATGGATTTCATTTCCTTTATCATCGAAATCGTGAGACTTAGCACTGACAGCTTTTGCAAAGGGCATGAGTTCTCTAACTCCTTTGTATCGGTCATAGGTCTTTCCTCCTCCGATTCTAAAATTGCCAAAATCCGGTAACGTTCCGCAATTCTTTTTGTTCACCGATTTCATCACACCGGCAAGCCAAGCTCCGTTAGAAGATAATCCTCCATGATTTTCCACTATGACATTAAGTCCGTGAGTGGCGGCGAATTCACTGAGACTGCCGAGGCCGTCAGCGGCGAGTTTTAGTTGTTCTTCATACGAACCACCTGAAGAGGCATTGACTCGGATAGAATGGCATCCTAGGTGCTTCGCTGCTTCTACCCAGCGCTTGTGATTATTAACTGAGGCAGCTCTTTTTGTCTTGTCAGGATCTCCGAGTTTCCCTTCACCGTCACACATGATGAGGAGGCTCTTCACTCCTTCACTGTCACATATTTTTTTGAGCTCATTTAAATACTTTTTGTTAGTTGCCTTGTCTTTAAAGAATTGATTTACATATTCGACGGCACTGATGCCGAATTCTTTTTTCGAGACTACAGGAAAATCAAGGTTGGTCATTTTCTTACCAAAGAGAGCCTTATGCAGTGACCACTCGGCAATGGATATGTCGTAGAGTTTCTTCTTTTTATGATGATCCGCTATTAGTGGCAAGGGAGAGGCTGCTAGAGCCGCAGTGCTTACTTTAATGAATTTACGACGAGATGTAGTTTGGTTCGGTGTCATTGTATGATTCGGGCCTGGGTGAAATTTTCAGGTGTTGTGCTTTATGAATGAATAAGCAATATCGCAATTTCATGCAATAGAACAATGGTGATTTTACTCGCATAACGATTTGACCTATTCAACACATTCGGCAAATTAGTATTTATCATGACATCAATCACGAAACTTTCTATTTTAACTGGCTCACTATTAACCGTGCTGGGTGTTGTGCTCTATTTTTCTACGGCACGAGAAAGCGTAACGGCTCTAATTCCCTCTTTTTTAGGAATTCCTATTTTTATCTGTGGTGTATTAGCCAAGGATGAAAATAAGAGAAAGTTAGTTGCTCATATCGCATTAATACTCGCTGTTCTAGGAGCTCTTGCTGGTTATGGCAGAGGTTTACCCAAGCTGTTTGGTGGTGATTCTGGATCAGCCGTTCTTGGCATGCTTGTCATGTCTGTCATTTGCACTGTCTATGTGATTGCGTGCGTCAGGTCATTTATTGCCGCTAGGAAGGCTTAGGGTAATTGCTCGATACAATCCTTTGCCCATTGAAGCCATCGCTTTGCATCATCATTAGCAGGTTCGATATCAAGAATTTGCTGATAATAATCCTGCGCGGTTTCAAATGATGACTTTGCTTCGAGGATGTCTTCTTCCTCTCCTGTATTGGCTAAGTGCCAACCGAGTTTGCCGTAGTCTCTGGCAATCATTACCCGGTAATGGTTTTTCTTTCTATTGTTGTTTTCAACATCGAGATCCTTATCAAGTAAGTTCTTGATGTGATGAACAGCTTCACGTGATAGTTCCACTGATTTTCCTGTATCCCCGGCCTCCTTGTGAAGGTCGGCCAATTGACGGTACAGTTGTGCTATTTCATTTTGGTAATCAAAATTACTTGGTTCATTTTTGATCAGATCTTTTAAAATATTGAGGGCTGCATTTGACTGGGTTCTTGCTGCGCTTGATTCTCCTTCATTCTCGATTGATCGGGAAAATGCATACAGTCGCTTTGCCATTTCGAACCGGTACCTATCGCTGGGAGTTCTTTCAATGAGCGCTGTGAGGAGCTCGACTGCATCATTATTTATGACGCTAGCTTCAGAGTTTGCGGTAATGAATGCGATGTCTGCTTCTTCCCCTAATGCACGAGCCAGCTGAAATTGGTAATTTAATTTTTCGGGGAACGCGGTAACGAGTTCGGTGTATCCAGCTATAGAATTTTGATACGATTCGTTCGCTTTATCCGCTTCTCCTTTAGTATTGAGGATTTGTCCTAGTTCAAAATGAGCAGAGGCTAATAATGATTGGTCTTTTTCAAGCGGCAGTGAGTCTGCTGTGGTGGCAGCAATGATTTGAATTGTCTGTTCGGCGTATTGTTTGGAGGCTTCAATTTGTTTAGAATTGCGCAATTTCTTTGCAAGCATTAATGCGCTTTCTGCTGCATCGCGTGCATTCCCGGGATCATTAGGTTCTTGGCTTAGAAGCTCCTTGTAAAGTAGAAAGGATTTGGTGGCGGCCTGCGTGGCAGCGTTATGCATTTGTGAACCAGCTTTCGAAGTTGAGAGGTTTTTGTATAATCGGGCACGGCGTTCGATTAATTCTCCATTGTCTCCACCGCCGATTTCATCATTCTCAATTAATTCTGTAGCTTGTGTTAGTTTTTCACTGGCTGAGGTGAAATCTCCTAGAAGGATATGAAGTTCACTGGAATTGCTGAGTGCAGAAATTACCGAATCACGTAAGGCGAGATCGTTCTGATTGCGACTGATAAACTTATCATAATATGTAAGCATTGATCCGATCGTTCCTTCTGGAAATCTGTACAGCGGATTGCCCTCGTCATCCAAAGTTGCAAGCATTCTACACAGCTCATTCAATGCAGATTGAGATTGCTGGAAGTCATTAATGAGAGTGGCTATCTGCTCTTCTTTGATGGTTAGAGCAGGGATTGTTTCATCTGGTTTGGGCGTAGGGTTGGTAACAATTGGATCAACTTTAACTACTTTTACCGGTTCGGGTGGGTGAGTAGGGGTAGGTTGATCATTTTGGCCCTGATAATTTAATGTGATTAGAACTGCCGCGGCTGCGGATGCTGCAGCAGAAAGAAAAATAGAGGTAGCATGTTTCCAATTGGAATTTCTGTTGTGTTTAAAATTGCTTTCACTTTTCTCTTCTGTGAGTGAGTTAAGATTGTTATTGCTTTCACAATTCCTAATTTCGTTAAGAACTTCTACCATGTCGGTGTGTCGATGCTCTTCTTTAAGGCTCAAGCATGTTTCAATGATTGAACGGTATGTTTGCTCAGTTTCCGTTTGAGCTGCATTTGGCCAGGTTACATTTTCTTGAGCACAAATGGCACGGGCGACTCGGTTCGTGGAAATTTCGCTGTGCAGATTGAGTTGTGTTTCCCTTTTCTTTCTGTATTTAACAATTTCATCATTAAGTCGACAAAACTTTCCTGTCATTAACTGGTAAATGGTGGCTCCATATGCGTAGACGTCCCATTTCTCTCCTTTGCCTTTAAAGAATTGATTCCCGTGCTGAAGTTGCTCTGGAGCACAATAAAAAAGAGAATCACTTGTTTCGAGTTGTTCGGTGCCGCCGAGCATTCCCTGAGCGAAATCAGTGATTTTTGCTTGTGGGTTCACACCGTCTTCAAAAAGCACATTGGTTGGCTTTAAGTTGCAGTGAATGATTCCATTCTCGTGAAGGTGTGCCATTGCTTCTGCGATCTGAATTGCGATTTTCCATCCATCATCGGTTGAGACATTTCCGCACAAGGCTTCTAGGTTTCGTGATCTGATGTTTGAGGTTCCGTCAGCAAGAGGAGTTCTTTGAGCATAGAGCTCCATCGTGATGTATGCCTGAGGGCTTGCCAGATCAAAGTCGTGTATAGTAGCTATTCCCGGATGAGGTGCGTCTTTGTAAATCTTTACGAGGGCATCTGAGAGCACTTGTCTGTTAACGGCAATTCCTCTAAGTGACTTTACCGCAAACTTAGTTATCCCTTGGGATGTGGCGCTCCATACAGATCCTGTGGAGCCTTCTCCAATCAGTTCATCTATGAAATAGTCAGGTATTTTAGGGCGACTCAATATTAAGCTGTTCTTTAAATTTTTTTGAAGGTAATGCGCCCTGTGCTGTTCTCAACATAAGGCCCCTTCTTAATGATTAACATTTATTAAGAAGTTATGAAAAATTCTACATATATGGAATTTCCATGGTGAATATGAAAATTTTATGGAAATAACAATAATTATAAATT
>JAAZZC010000055.1 GCA_014239335.1 Verrucomicrobiales bacterium | reverse complement strand
TTTGAAGCTTCTCTAATCGCATCAGCATCCAACTGTCGGACACGCAACAGTAAAGAAGCTGTCCCTGTATCCCTAATTGCCTTGATCAATGCATCTGGCAGGCTCGGGAGAGAGCCTCCTTCGAATGCCTGCTCGAATCCATTCATTAGGGCCTTGCTCTGTTCATCTGTATTTGCCCTATCCAGCAGTTTTGCGCAGGCGAGGAAATTTTTTTCTCCTCCTCTCAAAGCGAATCGGCGCATGAGTCGTGGAAGAATTTCTCTTTGGATCATGGGTTGTGACCATATCCGAGGGTCTTCAAAAAGTTTAAGGACATGTTTAAGGTCTTTCTGGCAATGTTTTTCAATGGCCCACCAGTACATTAATGGAAGATAAGGATCTTTAAGATCACTGGCCCTCGCCAAAAGTTCGCCTAAAACAGGTAGAGATTTATTAGGCTCTATTCTTTGGACCGTCGAGGCTATCTGTGACCAGACTTCGAGCTCCTTTTCGCTTTTTGCTAATTGTCTTAGCTCAATGGCTGTTGATTCTGAAATCGATTTATTGTCTCCGAGGAATCGAACCGTCCAGGATCGTACGCTTGGGTAAGTATGTTTCAAAAATTGAACGCAAAGGTCCTCATTGAGATGACCACTTTGATGTAGGGCCCATAGGCCTCCGAGGGCTAAATTATTTTTCTTCTCATTGACCCAGTGGATTAATTTTTCCTTAAAGCCATCCTCTTTAATTTTTCCCAGAAGACGGACTGCAGTTTGACGGTGCCATTTATTTGGGTTCTCAAGGTGCTTTATGAGCTGACTGGAATTTAATTTTGCCAGATCGTTGATGGTATTGAGTTTTGCCTCTCTAGAGCGTAACCGATAGACTCGTCCGGTCCTCGGATCAATCTGACTCTGATAATGCTGCCCGTGTGCAATGAAATGTTCGTAGAAGTCAGCCACATAAATGGATCCGTCCGGTGCATTGGTTAAGTACACTGGCCTGAACCGGAAGTCCTTACTGCGAAGAGGAAATCCCAAATCCTTGGTTTCAAAAGTTGCTCCCCTTTTAATGCGTTCACTCAAGACAAGGTATTGGTGCAAAGGGTCAGCTGCCAAAAACTTGTTTTTCATCCTGGCCGGCAGTGCCGTTCCCTCACAGAGAATAGTATTGTGCGAAAATCTTGAAATTTTTCCACCTCTCATCATAGGGAGGTCGCCAAAAGCATAAGGGTTTGCTGGAGGACCGAACTTGTTAGGAGAACGTCCCTGCTTCAACATGTAAGCCCCCTGCACATAGTGCCAGCCCCTAGTGTCTCCGCCATTATGCCCTGAAAATAGTCTTCCATCAGAGTCGAACTCAAGGCCAAACACGTTCCCGCCTCCCTCTGCAAAAATCTCGAAGATTCTTTTTTTGGGATGGTATCGCCATACCATGCAGCCTTCATGATAGGTTCCATCCTTTTCTTTGTTATCGATTTCAGGCCTGAAAACGTGTGATGTTACCGTACTTCCCTGCCCCCCATAAATCCATCCGTCAGGGCCCCAGGTAAGACCATTTGCGATCGAGTGCGTGTCTTCAAAACCAAAACCTGAAAGGTGAACTTCGGGATCGCTGTCCGGCACATCATCTTTATTTTTATCAGGATAGAAGAGCAGGTAAGGGGTGTGCATTATCCAGACGCCATCAGTGTCCGGCAGAACTGAGTTTGCAAGGTCAAGGCCTTCAGCAAAAGTTTTGTGCAGATCATATTTGCCGTCATCATCAGTATCTTCATGAATTGTGATCTTTGATCTTCCTGGATAATTATTGGGTGGTGCCAAAGGATCCTTGTCATATTTGCCGCGATAATATTTGTCGCGACTTATCATTTTCAGTCCGGCTGGATAAGGATATTGCCTATACTGAGCTACCCAAAGCCTCCCTCTAGAATCAAAACTGAGTTGAGTGGGTTGGGAAATTTCAGGTTCAGAAAGAATCTGTTCCAGAGTTAGATCCTCATCCGTTATCATCATGTCGAAGCTTTCTTTGGGGCCAAGAGAGGTTCCTGGCATCAGTTCCTTTGCCTCACTGAGTACCCGGTTCGCTTCAAGAAACGTTTCAAACGATGCCCTTACTGGTTTTTGCGGAAGCGATTTTCCTGGTTCGACAATTTCTCCTAGTCCCATGAATTCCCAGTTACCAGAAAAAACACATTCTAAGAAATAACCTTGAATGGAAGGGGCACTTCCCAAGAAGCCGCTCTTGTCGGAAAGACTAAAGTTTCGAATATAGATTTCGTTCCAATGACCTTTAACGAGAAGACCCGCAGGAACCTTGTATCTGTGAGTTCCCTTGAATCCTGACTCGAATTCCTCTTCAGAGAGTTTACCTGCGGACCCGATTTTTTTCCCATTGATCCATAATTCATGAGAATCGGCTAATTTCTCAATAGTGAAAGTCACTGATTCTACCCAGAGATCCCTGCCCGATGTGTTAGTCCAAGGGTCCGGGACTTTTACCCAGCAGCGGTAAGTTCCAAGCTGATTTTCTTTTTCCTTTAATGGCCATGGCCCTGGAACTGGTGCTGTGATTATTTCTGCATTAGCAGAAATCAGGACGGCCCATCTCAATATAAGAAAGAAAAATATCGCTCTCAAACCGGGTGAATATTTCATAGCGGGTTATGCAAATATTAATGTTTCTTTTTAGCTAATGGAAATGTTAATCTCATTAAATTCACTGAACCCTAACTACTCTGAGTCATGAATCGGTTTTTAATTGTTATTTCATTTTATGCCCTAAGTATTGTCAGCTATTGCGCTGGTAAGGAAAACGATGAGCAGCCGCTTCGGCTCGGACTCATTGGGCTGGACACCTCACATGTCATTGCCTTCACCTCAAGATTAAATGAAGTAGACAGTCCTAACCATGTTCCCGGAGCTCGTGTCATTGCGGCCTTTAAGGGAGGAAGTGATGATATCAAGTCAAGCCGGACCCGGGTCGAAGGCTATACGAAGACTTTAACCGAAAAGTATGGTGTTAAAATCTATGATGACATTAGTAAATTATGCAAGGACGTGGATGCGGTCCTTCTCACGAGCCTTGATGGAAGACCGCACCTTTCTCAGGTTCGTCCGGTCATCAAGGCAAAGTTGCCTGTTTTCGTGGACAAGCCAGTTGCAGGCAGTTTGAAGGATGCTGTTGAAATTTTTCGTTTGGCTAGGGAGGCGAATGTCCCATGTTTTAGTAGCTCATCTCTCAGATGGTATCCTGGGGTCGTTGAAATCGCCAATGCGGATGTAGGGCAGCTGAAGAGCGTAATATCTTACGGGCCAGCTCCCGCTGAACCTCATCATCCTGATCTTTTCTGGTATGGTATTCACCCTACCGAATCTCTGTTCACGGTGATGGGCCCTGGGTGTGAGACCGTGACCAGAACATCGACTGATGACACTATTGTAGTTACTGGTATTTGGAAAGATGGGAAAGTCGGAACTCTTCATGGTATTGCTAGTGGGCGAACAGGATATAAGGTCACTGCTTTCGGGACCAAGGCCATTGCTGAACAAAAAAGTGGGGGCGATTATACTCCAATGCTGAGGGAGATAATCAAGTTTTTCAGAACAGGAAAGCCTCCAGTTTCTCCAGACATAACTCTTGAAATATATGCTTTTATGGAAGCCGCTGACGAGAGTAAGAGGCGAGGAGGTTTGCCTGTTAAAATTTCTGAAGTCTTGAAGAAGGCAGGGCTTAATTGATCTCTTAACTTACAAAAAGTAATTACGAGTGATTCTGTGTCATAATCTGATTTAAAACAAAGGCTGGAAAGCTTTCTGCTAAGGGACATACTTTCCCTTTGATGGATGTAGATATTATTAAAACAAAAACCACATTAATGATTCCATGATGGACAGGAGAAATTTTATAAGGAACAGCACAATAATCGGTACAGGTGCCGCTGCCGTGACCAAAGCAACTGCCGAGGAATTGAAAGCCTCAAAAGTTACCGGATACGAGTATCGATTGCCAAAATTCACTAAGGCCGAAAGATTGCTTTTCATAGGCGATTCGATAACAGATATGAAATGGGGTAGGAATGAAAAGGATCGGAATCATTACCTTGGTCATAGTTACGTATATCTCATAGCTTCAAGGTTAGGTGTTGATATGCCTGAGGCAAAACTTGAATGCTTTAATCGTGGTCATAGCGGTAATCGCATAACTGATTTAAAATCACGATGGCAAAAGGACGTGATTGACATGAAACCAGACCTGCTGAGTATTCTGATAGGAGTCAATGACCGCAAGGTAAAGAAAGGTCAGGCTTTTTTATCCGACCAATGGGAATCGGATTATCGTGAGATTCTAACCAAGAGCCGGCAGGCCAATGAAAAGCTTCGCATTGTTCTTCTTGATCCCTTTGTTCTGAAATCTGGCTGGTGGATGAACAAGGGAGGTGAGTGGGACATTAGTAGATCTCAGACAAACAAGATGGGCAAAATTGTTTCTCAGCTTGCTAGAGATTTTAATGCAATACATGTTAAGACCCAGGAAGTTTTTGATGCAGCAGCCAAGTTAGCAGGTCCGGAACAATGGATCTGGGATGGAGTTCATCCATTGCCTCAAGGTCACGAGCTCATTGCTCGGAACTGGTTAGAGCAGGTCAGTGCATAAAAATAATTGATCAGAGTTGTGTATTAACTGGTTTTTTGTACAGAGATTGATTTTCTTAGAGGGATTCTGATTGCAAAATTGTAGAAATTTGTCTAATATCTTCGTCATTATGACTCGTATGAAAAAACTTCTCATTCTTATTGGAGCAGCTGCAATGGTTGCTTTCTCATTTAGCTCTTGTGCTACAACAAATTGTTGTGGATCTGATGGTAAGTGCTGCAAAGGCGGCGCTGAGCACGGCCACAAGTAAATGCTAAAAGAGCTTATTCCATTGTCATTAGGCAGTGGGGAAAGCTTATAAATATCACGAAACGATCTGCATTGCCTTTTTATGAGGCTATGCAGGTCGTTTTTTCTTGGTCAATGAAATTTTCGTTTTGGAGTCTTGTTTCCTTGCTTTTTCTAGTAATGGGCTGCTCACCTTCTCATGATTCCTTAGTAATCAAGGCATCCAAAAAAGAGAATATTCTTACTACCTTTTATCCGACCACATACTTTGCTGAATCTATTTCCGGAGACCTCATTCCGGTTGAGTGTCCTGTGCCGGGCACTGAGGATCCCATTCATTGGCAACCCTCTCGCGATTCAATACTCAAGTATCAGTCCGCAGGCCTTATTATTCTTAATGGTGCAAATTTTGAAAAATGGGTGGATAGCGTTAACCTTCCCTTATCACGTGTCATTGAAAGTGTGAAGTTGCCAAGTGAAGAATTGATTCGCTACGAAGCTATAGCTGAACATCGTCACGGTCCTAAAGGGACTCATGCTCACGAAGGAATTGATGGTCATACCTGGCTCGACCCCTTACATGCGAAAGAAGCGAGTTATAATATTCTTCAGTCAATGTGCGTCAGGTGGCCAAAGTATCGCGATGAGTTCACAAAAAATTATACAGAATTAGTAGAGGGATTAGATGCATTACATGTTCGGATGAATGCTATTGAAATGCCTCCTGCTTTTGCCTCACACCCTGCTTACAATTATCTGGCACGCAGATATGGTTGGAACATCAAGAATTTGGATCTTTTTCCTGGTAAGATTCTATCAGAAGAGCAGATCAAAATTATTGGATCTTATGCTAAACAAAAGCCAATACGTTTATTGTTATGGGAATCTGAACCTTTGGTTCAGAACATCGAAGAGCTAGAAAAACGACTCGGTATTCGTAGTGTTGTTTTCAACCCTTGTGAGATGATTTACCGAGGCCGCTTGCAAGAAGAATTTGATTATCTAAGCCGGATGAATCAGAATATTGATCGACTTGTCAGTGTGATTGGCAGAGATGGAACAGGACAGTGAAGAGGGAGTCAGGGCCTATTTATCGATAGAATTCTGAAATTTTATTTAAAAACTCCTAAAATATTAAGAGATGGTAAATATATTTTTTCCAAACTGAAGTGACAATTTGAATATTTTGGCATATAATCGTGTCTAATTGATCGAAAAATCAAATTTAACTTATTAATAATGAAGAAATTAATCATTGCTACGATGGGTGTCTTTGCCCTCAGCCTTGGCTTTGTTGCTGCTGCTGATAAAGATGCGAAAACTACTGCATATGTTGTGCAGATGACTGGTGTCACATGAGCAGGCTGCCAAAAGTATGTCCGTGGGGCATTCCAAAAAAAGCTTAATGCAACTAACATCGTTATCACTAAAGGAGATAAGCCTAAGACTCAGAAAGTCACTTTCTCTTGTGCTAAAGCTGATGTAACAAAAAAAGTTGCTGTAGAAGCAATGGGTTCTGCAAAGAATCGTTTTGTTGTAACTGCAATAAAGAAAAAGAGCTAAGCTATTTTTCTATAAAAGAAAAACTAGCTAAGCTAAATCGATTTTATAGACCGGTCCCAGTATTAACTGGGGCCGGTTTTTTTTAACACTAATGGGTAGTTCATGAAAAATAGTTCAATAAAAATAATTCAAATCATGAGGCTTTTTGGCCTAATTATTTTGTGCGGATTATGGCAAATCCCCATAATTGCCAAGACTGATTCTGAAATTAATGTTCAGGTTGGCGTAGCCAAGGTCGATGTGACTCCGCGAGAACCTGTTGTACTTGCTGGGTACGGTGGTAGGACAAAGGAATTTGATGGAATTGATACTCCTCTATGGGCTAGGTGCTTAGTCATTGGGAAGAATGAACCTGCTGTAATTGTAGTTGTGGATAATTGTGGTATTCCAGGAAAATTGAGGACTCTTCTTGCCAAGCGGTTGTCAAAACAGGGAATACCAGAGAAGAACCTAGTTGTGTCTGTGACTCATACTCATAACGCACCAAATCTTAGAGGCTATGCACCAATTCTTTGGGCCGGACGTGCTAGTCCGGATCAGAAAAAAGGGATCGATAATTATACTAATTTCTTGATTGATAAAATGGAATTAGTGGTTGTAGAAGCGTTAAAGAAAAGAGAACCAATGCAACTTGAATGGTCGCGGGGAACAGTTCAATTTGGAGGGAACAGAAGAATGATCAGAGAAGGAAAATGGGCAGGTTTTGGTTTTCAGAGAAATGGCCCAGTCGATCATAGCCTTCCCGTACTTGTCGCTCGAGATGGCAAAGGAAATGCTCGAGCCGTGTGGGCTAATTATGCCTGTCATTGCACTACTGTTGGCTCTCGTAATCATGTAAGTGGTGACTGGGCCGGTTATGCAAATCAGATGATTGAGAAGGAATTTAAATCTGCAGTATCGTTAATGACTATAGGCTGCGGAGCAGATGTTGGTCCTCAGCCAAGTGGAGGTTTAGGAGATGCCAAGAAACATGGCTCAAGTATCGCTAAAGAAGTAAAAAATTTATTGGAGAAAGAAATGATTCCTTTGCCGGGTGTTACTTCTGTGACTGGATCTACCGCTAAGTTACCTTTGATGAAACCTTTGCCGAGGAAGCATTGGGAATCTCAGAAACGTGCTGGTGGCTTTCAAGGAGAACTTGCCAAGGCAATGCTCAATGAGCTTGATTCTGCTGGCAGTATTTCTTCTGAAGTGGATTACCCTATACAGTCCTGGAAGTTTGGTGACCGATTAGCGATGGTTTTTCTTGCTGGTGAAGTTGTGGTCGATTATTCGGTTCGTTTGAATAGTGAACTGGACTGGAAAAGATTATGGATTAGTGCCTGGTCGAATGATATGCCTGGTTATATACCTTCTAAAAGAGTATTAAAAGAAGGAGGTTATGAGGCTGAGTTTTCACAAGTCTATTATGGATTGCCGGGTCCTTACTTGCCTGAAGTAGAAGATACTGTGGTGGCCGCCGTAACGGACTTACTCGAAGATGATTTTGGGGCGAAGGAGAATCAGGAAACTGCACCATTTCATCGTTTCCCTAGCCTTGAGCCCGCCACTTTTAAGCGGATTGCTTCGTGGCTAAAGGAACCTAAGTCGGAGAAAGAAAAGGCGATTGTAAAAAAGGTCCGAGAAGGCATTGGGTCGGTTATACCCACTCCTGCTACGATGATAAGTGGACAGGGCGAGAGGACTGAATGGAATAATTTTTCAGGAGATTTTGTTGAAAGAACATTTATTCGCCAAACTAAGAAAGGGATCCGGATGTCATGGAATTTTCCAATTAACATAAAGAAAGGCAGGGGGCCTATGTCTTTGTGTTTTGTGGGTGGCCTTGGTTGGAAGACTGAACCTGAAAATGGTGGGTTTATGATGAGCATCAATGGGCAGGACTCTATCCAATTTGACGTGACAACTGATCCTGAGATCTGGTCATCCTCAAATAAGAGCATCGAACTTATTTATTTACCTACTTGGTCATCCTCACTTGATTCTGCCGGCTTTTTTTTCGTGCATATTCTGAATCCTGATGATCAAGAAAAACCCAATATAAAGATTTCTGTAAGCTCACTCGGAGAAGGATCAATGAGATGGTTTGCTTTGGATTCAGAACAGAAGATAATGAATCGCTTGAAGCAGTTAAAAGAAGTCTTTAAGTGAATTCTTAACTCTTTGTTAATAGCTAAGAGAATTGCCAAATCGTTTACCTTCTCTTAACGATAGTAATTCTTAATATAATTGTTATAACTTCCAATTACCTGATAGAGTCGAAAACTGTAACTGAAATACTTAGTAATAAAGTGAGCCCAAACTAACTAATTTGAATGACCCAAAAAATTGTATTCATTAATTTTTTAAAACATTTAATTATGACGGCTGTCTCCACTTTACTGCTATGCGTAAATGTGGCGGCCAATGATGGTGATGCGATACTTGCTAGTTTCGAAGATGAGGAAACCTTAGATGGATGGGCAGTCAGTCCGGACTCAACTATCTCTTCTTCAGTGGAACAGAGCACCATTGGGGTAACCCATGGTAGTCATAGTTTAGCGATAACTCAGGACGCTAAGGGCTGGAACCAACCTGCACGAGGATCTTGGAATATAGATACCGAAGCTTCGATCGCGCTTGAGTATGCGATGAAGATTGGTCCGGAGTTTTTTTTACTTGAGTATGACGTTACCTTTCTAATCGATAAAATGCGGGCCAATCCAAATTGGTTTCAAACACACCTAGCTATCAGTAACGGAGGGTGGGCACAGCCAGTTGAAAAGCTGACAAATTGGGCCCCCGCAGATGGTGATTCGATTTTCAGAGTGTCGAAGCCATTATCAACGTGGCAGGTTCCACAGACCGGGCCCTATGTGTTCAATTTTTATGTCAATTACGACGCCAACGTCATCAACGAGTCAGTGACTTTCTACATTGACAATATTCGTTTGGTGAGGACCGGTGGGATCGCTGAGACAATGTTGTTGGATTTCGAGGACGAGACGTCTCAGGGTTGGGAATTTGCTGATAACAGTGCATTTACTGAAATTGAAGTGACGACAGATCCTGAAGAAGTGATCAATGGAGGTGGAAACGCGAGTCTGAAATTCACATTTTCTGAAGGAGGTTGGGCAAATGGTGCTGCACTTTACAACTATGATAACTCGGCAATTGATGCGGGACTAACGCTACGGATGGACTTCAAAGTGATTGATTCCGGAATCAACCAGGTTTTCATGGTTTTGCAGGAGCCGGATTCTGGTGGCTGGCATCAAAGGGATCAGTGGTTCGGGGGAAACCCATTAGAAGGGACCTTAGAGGTTGACTATAAACGTACCGGTATTGAGCCGATAAATTTGATTATTGGACGCGCCACTCAGGTCCCGCTTGACCCTCCTAGAGATGTTTTTGTCATAGTCGATAACATTCGAGTCCTACAGGTATTGCCGTATGATGCGCCGGCAGTGATTCCATTTGAAATCATAGAGATCAATTATACCAATGATCAGATGTTTAACTTCACTTGGAATTCAGTTGAGGGTGTGTTCTATGCTGTAGATTCTTCAACAGATCTTAAGAATTGGGAAGAAGTAGATGACAGTATTTTATCTGAAGGGAAACGGACGACGTTTACTAATTCAACTGACAATGCCGATATTCTCTATTATCGCGTGAGGCAATTACCTGGACTCCCTTAACCGGACTTTTCCGTAGTTATTATTATCAGGTCAGAACAGAATTCGATGATCTACCGTTATTGAGATCCCGATCGGATGGAACACTGCATCAGTTAGGAAATATGTATTTTCTTACGAGAGTAGCTCATGCACGACCCTGGCATGACTTTCTTCGACAAGCTTTATATCTCTCGGGCCGCTTCTAAACTTAAGTTCTTTATGATTGAGTCCGAACAGGTGAAGTATGGTAGCTAGCCAGTCGTAATGATTAACGACCCCATCAATTGCATGGTGAGAGAACTCGTCTGTTAAACCGTGAGTGTATCCCTTACGAAATCCTCCACCAGCGACCCATTGACTGAAACCGTAAGTATTATGATCTCTGCCAACGGTATTCCTGTCATTTAGGCCATTACGAAATTGAATTACCGGGAGCCGACCCATCTCACCGCCCCAGTGGACGATTGTACTATCAAGTAGTCCTCTTTGCTTTAAGTCTTTAATGAGTGCAGTGGCTGGCTGATCAATTTCACCACACCGGTCCGGGAGGGCAGTCTTAATGGAGCCGTGATGATCCCAGTTCTGACCCGCACAAAAGATCTGGACGAATCGCACGCCTCGCTCAACTAATCGGCGAGCGATCAAGCACCGCGTTCCATAATCTGATGTTCTTTTATTATCGATACCGTACATGGCTTTAATTGCAGGAGATTCACCTGAGATATCAAACGCTTCTTTCGCTGCTTCCTGCATTCTTGCGGCCAAGCCATAGCTGGCTAGTCTGGCTTCGAGTTCTGTTTCATTAGGATGCTTTTGAAGGTGCATACGATTGAAATTTTCAAGAAAATCAAGCTGAGCCTTCTGAGGAATACCTTTGAGGTGCGGAGCAGCATTCAGGTTAAAGATTCTCGGGTCAGTGGGGCGGACCACAGTTCCTTGATAGATCGCTGGTAATTTTCCCTGGCTCCAGTTTTCACTCCCTTCTTGTGGCAGGCCTCTCGGATCGGTCAGAGCGACATAGGCCGGCAGATTCTGTGTTTCACTTCCGAGGGCCTTGAGGAGCCAACTGCCGAGCACCGGCCTTCCGTGCACTGGTTTTCCAGTAGTCAGAGCGAAATTGGATGGGACATGATTATTTGAACTGGTTCTCATGGACCGGATCAGTGTGATTTCGTCGGCTATTGTACCGAGATGAGGAAGGAGTTCTGAAATTTCCATGCCGCTTTGGCCGTGTCGACTGAACTTCCATCCCGGCCCCATGATTTCACGGCTAGCCTGTGCTGCATTATCAAATTTAAGGTGCCCTTGAAATTGTTGGCCATTGAGCCGAACCAGTTCTGGCTTTGGATCGAATAGATCGATCTGGCTTGGTCCTCCGAGCATATACATAGAAATCATTGCCCGCGCTTTTGGATTTGCTGGAGGTGTCTTTGGATTAAGATCGTGACTGGTTGGATTCAGTTCTGGTTTGAGGGGTCCTGTTTCTGTATTTTCAGCTAATAGCCCCTCATGTCCAAGGAGCCACGGGAAAGCAATGCTTCCCAAGCTAAAAGAACTTTTTCTTAACCAGTGCCTTCGGCTGATGTATCGGGAATCCATGATTCTTTTAATCTACAAATAAAAAACGGTTAGAAGCAAACAGTGCCTGACAAAGAGATGCCATGGCTAAATGATCAGGATTCTTTTCAGCATTTTGTTTTGCTAATCTTTCAGATTGGGCATGGAAGTAATCTATGCATGAATGGATTTCTTCTGGCGTTGGTTTTTTTGCAAAGAGCTTTATAAATAACAGATTCAGTTGCTTTGTAAGATCCGTTGACTCAGTCATTATGGATTTTGCCAATGCCTCCGAGATTTTAAGTGATTCATTGTCATTCATGAACCAGAGTGCTTGCGTTGCTACTGTCGTATGTTTTCTCTTGTTACAATTTGGTGTCATGACCGGTTGATCAAAAGTTGCTAAAATGTTCAAGGGAAGTCTTCTCTGGACTTGAACAAAAATACTGCGTCTTCCATTTTCACTGCTCAGGACCGGTTTCCCTTCATTATTTTCAGTGACGGGAATTGAAGGGCCTCCAATTGATGGGTCCAGTTTTCCGCTAATCATCAGTAAGGAGTCTCTGATGGCTTCTGCTTCGAGTCTTTTCATATTGCTTCGACCAAACAGATGATTGTCAGGATCAATCTTTTCAATGGTTGGCTTTCGGGTCGAGGACTGTTTGTAGGTTTTTGATGACACAATAATTTTATGCAACCGTTTGAGATCCCATCCATGCATTACAAAGTCATTTGCGAGCCAGTCGAGTAGGTCTTGGTGTATAGGTTTTTCACCTGCAATACCAAAGTCCCCTCTGTTGCGAACAATACCATTTCCGAAGTGATTCATCCAAATTCTGTTCACAAATACTCTGGCCGTCATTGGATGCGACCCATCAGTTAACTGCCTCGCATAGTTTAACCTTCTTCCTGTCGTTACTATTTGATCATCATTTTCCGGAACTATGAGTTCCTTACGATGTTGTTTAAGGGCGATTATTTCTGAAGGCTTGACTGCTTCTTTGGGGCTTTCAGGATTGCCTCTAAAAAAGATCCTGCTGACTGGCTGCAAGTTCTTAGATTCAATAGTTGCTCTGATCCGACTGAGCGGCGGTTTTTGATTACGGACCGCATCAATTTTTTTCTGCTCTTCCTTAAATTTTGCGAATGCTTTACCATCATATTCCACGAGTAATCCCACGATAAAATTCACAGGTTTTACCCTTGGATGCTTGAGTAGAAGAGCTTTTTGTTTTTCATTGCGGTTCTCCGGTTTTGTCAGCACCGCTTGCCGAGTAGCATCGCGTTCTTCTTCAGGTACTGTCTCTAGCTTCAGTTCTTGTATTTTTTGGCAGTGAGCATTACGCCTTGAAATCAGGTCATCTTCCAGTGCTTTTGCCTCAGATTCAATTTTGGCGCGCTCTTCCATTACTTCCTGGTTCGTTACATCAATGAGCCTCGAATTTGGGGTCTGCCATTGGTTTAATGGAAATGCCGGATCAAAAATTGCTCTGAAACGGTAATAATCATCAATGCTGATTGGGTCATATTTGTGATCATGACATTGGGCACAGCCTATGGTCAGGCCGAGCAGGCTTTGGCTCACAATCTTAAGAGTTTCGGCAATTGCATTATTACGCTCAGCGAGAGTGTTATTTCTTTGTGTTGTGTCTGGTGCCATTCTTAGAAAACTCGTAGCTGATAGAAATTCAAGGTGCTTAGAATTGTTCTTGTCAATCGATCCGTTGATCAGTTCGTCTCCCGCCAATTGTTCAACAATGAATTGATCGATCGGTTTGTTTGCGTTGAATGAATTAATAACATAGTCCCTGTAACGCCATGCATGCGGCCTCTTGGCATCCTGAAGGCCGGCGCCTTCGGTCTCTGCAAATCCGGCCACATCTAGCCAGTGTCGGGCCCACCGAACTCCGTACTGTGGTGATGATAATAGTTCTTCAATTAGCCGATCATAGGCTCCATCGCCTCCCTGAATAAATTTTTTTATTTGTTCTGGCGTGGGGGGGAGTCCAGTCAGGTCATAGCTGAGTCTTCTTATAAGTGCTTCTCTTTGTGTAGGTTCTTAAATATTCAGTCCATGTGATTGAAGTTTTGCGATAATAAATGAATCTATAGGATTGTTTTCTTCTGTGGGTGGATTGGTTCGTTTGATTGGTTGAAATGCCCAGTGACTTAATTCTTCCTGAGTGTATCGAGCTTCTTCAACGTTTGCTGGTTCGGGTCTAACTGTTTTGGACCCTTGTTCAATCCATTTTAGGATCTTTTCTTTTTGCTCGGTCGAGAGTTTGTTTTCCCCTTTAGGCATTCTATCAGTGGAAATATTTTTCCATAACAGACTCTGATCAGGCTTTTCTGGGTGCAAAGACGATCCTGATTTACCACCTTCAATCATTAACCGAACTAGGCGAAGATCCAGATCTCCCTTTTTAACATTATCTTCTCCATGACAATGGAAGCATGCCTCTTTTAGGATGGGCCTGATTTCTTTTTCGAAATAGATAAATTCTTCCTGTGCTTTTCCCAAGCAATTAAAGCTTAATGCTATTAAAAGAAACGAAAATATTAGCTGCGAAGGCAACTGCATCATACTAACAAACACTCTGATCTCATTATTGTCGATCTCATTTTACTTCAGCTGCATAATCCAGGCCGTAACGTCTGCCACGTCTTGAGCGCTGAGTGTGTGAGAGAAGTTGCTAGGCATGCTTGAATTTTTAGCATCGTTTCTTTTTCTGATATCTTTCGTCTTCACAGATATTTGCTGACCTGTTAGGAGATACATTTTAACTGTCTGTTCTGTTTCTTCTTGGATCATCCCAAACAGTTTGCGGCCATCGTTCATTTCTAGACTCGTTTGTTGAAATCCTTCAACAATGTATTCGTCAGGAAGAAGGATAGAACGAATGATATAACCCGCGTCGCGCCGTTTGTTAATTCCATTCATGTCAGGTCCAATCGGAACGCCTTTTCCTTTCACTTGATGACAGGCGAAGCAGGTGCCGCGTCCAAAGAAAATTTCTTCTCCGTGCTTGCGGTTGGCTTTGGTCATTGCATGGGTGGCCGCGGCGATGTTGGTTTTCCGGAGGCCTGTCTTGGTGAGGAAAACCTGATACATGGATTCGCCATCGCCCCCAGAAAGCTTGTTGCCACCGAGTATCACCTTACCGGCTTGCACCGTGCGACGATAGACTGGAAAGGATTCGCCGTTGCTCATGCGCACTGTCATAGAGGTTTGCTCCATGCCTGCCACGAGCGCTTTTGATGGAGTGGTGCGACCGTCATAGGCAAGGTAGAGAGTAGCTGGCAGATTGATCTCGAATTGCAGAAATTCTGGCTCGTTGTTGCTTTTGTCCTCGTTATGAGTGCGAAGGTGAGTGGCGCCTGCTAGCGGTTCGGGGATCTCTGTAAAGGTATAGTTGCGATCAGCATAGACGAGAGTGCCCCGCTGCAGGCCGTCAAGTTGCGCACGGTAGGAATTTGCTGAGCCCTGACCGCTGATGCCGCGCACGAAGAGGCGATCTTGCCATTCGGAGTCACTTATTCTGTGCAGTTCTAGTGTCTCAACTTCGGATATTCGGCTTCCATCCTTAAATACGGCCGCTTTAAGCGTTGCACTCGTAGTCATTTTTAATTCCTTATTAGCTTTGAAAGAGTTTTTGGTAGTGGGCTCGGAACCATCGAGAGTGTAGTGAACGTCTCCAGGATTTGCCGAAGTAAACCGAATTTGAGTGGAATCACGGAAATGTTCTTCACTTGCTGATAGGGTCAGGATTTTTGATAGATTCCCTCCCTCTGCTAGTGCATTACCAAGGAGCTCGTCTGCTCGCTGCTGTAATTCACGATCTCCCTCTTCCATAAGGCCCAGTGCAGCCATTCGGCGGATACCAAATCGCTCGTCTTTCAATAATTCGTAGCGTTTTTCTTTGAGCATTTGGCGTCGCATGACCTGCCAGTTGGAGTAATAGGTCACTCGTTCAGTTTCGTAGGCAACGGTATCAAGAATGGCTTTACTGTTATTTCCCCAGCCTATCAGGTCAAGGGATCCCATTGCTGCCAATCTGATACGTGGTTCTTGATCTTCAAGTAGCCTGATTAGCAGTGGAGTAGCAGCGGTGACTTTGTTCTCGCCGATTATGCGTGTGGCCTGTATTCGAATATTTAACTTATATAATTCGTCTGTATTGTCCGTGGCTTTCTTTGTGATTTGCCATTGATCACTGGCAAGTTGCTCAATGTTACTTTTATGTTCATGGTTTCTATCCTTACTTTTTTCAATATGACCTATTGCCCACATTGCCCAAGTCGCTTGGGTTTCGGTTAGCATTCCAGACTTTATTAATCTTAATAGGTCATTACTTGCTCCAGGGCCTCGGCGTATGAGCTCGTCCTGTGCGTGCACCCGCCAGACGTGGACGTTGGACCCGAGATCCTCAATCAGTTCCCCGAAGCTCCAGGTCCCTATGTCCTTTTTTCGTTTCGTTGTATCCCATGTTGTCCGGGGAATGAGTGTCGACTCTTTATGAGTAAGTCGGAATACACGTCCCTGATATTTCGCGTTTTCCTCAGGCGTCCACTTTTTGTTTGGAACATACTCCGTCCCATAGACGGATCCCCAACCTGCAATGTAGAGGGCACCATCGGGCCCGATCTCAATGTCTGTCGGGCGGAAAAGGGACCGACCCTTAGCTCCCTTGTAACCCAAGTCGCCTCCTAAGGTGGCACCACCGTCGACAATCTTCCGCTTTGTTTCCGCAGGCACTTGTAATGCACCGACCCATTTCGGATTGTAGAGAAATATGCAGTTGTTGGTCCAGTCAGCAATTAGGTATTTGTTTTGGTATTTTTTAGGGAAGTGATCTGAAGTGTAAAAAGCTACCCCTGTACCTGAACCACTCACACTTGGAAATAAATCTGAGGATGGGGCAATGGCGATGTGCTTACCCACCCAATCGAACTTCC